>VSNQ01000028.1:8249-40055 GCA_009774395.1 Lachnospiraceae bacterium | reverse complement strand
AACCAAAGGAATTTTTATTCAAATTAAAGAAAAAACCAAAGGAATATTTATTGAAATTATAGAAAAAGTCAAGGATTTGTATAATATTAGTTTTTTGCCAATATGGATGGAACCCTCTGGACGTATGACGAAAGAGCAAGAAGCTGAACTAATGAAATTGGTGAAGGAGGATAGAAAGAAAACAAAACAGAAAAAAAGGCTGGAAAAAATGCAGATAAAACATCAAAAGAGAACGGCACGCCATAACGCAAAACAGCGAAAGCAGCAAAAAAATTAAAAAACAGCAAAAAATAAAATTATTTTTTGGTAGTGTTCCTACTCAGGAAAACATCTCCTTAAAGTTTATAGCAAATTCCCCATGAAAATAGGAAACTATCATGCCAGTTGATAAAGGCTAAAATGGTGGCGTATACTCACGAGCAGTTAAATTGCCACATATTCATGATGCTTCCCGCTCGTGAGTTGGGTAATTTGGAAAATTTTAGTGACCATAAGTATAGAATATGATTTTAAGTTGTCATACAACAATTTTCTTACAAAATATCTATGAAAATCACACTCTTGTGTAGACAAAATCAAAAAATAATTGTAAAATATTTTTATATGACGCAATGAGGAAGTATTGTCACTTTTTAATGAAGGAGCCTAATTATGGAAAATTTTTCTCAAGAAGAAGCGGATGTAATTGGTGAAATATCAAACATTTCGATTGGTTCCTCAGCCACGGCAATGAATTTAATGTTAGGGCAGCCAATTACAATTACTACTCCCAGTGTTTCCCTTGTTCATAGGGATGATATCCTAAATGAGTATGAGCAATCCTGTATCGTAATAAGAGTTCAGTACATAGAAGGGTTGTTTGGAAGCAATATGCTGGTACTCAAAGATGAAGATGCGAAAGTAATTACAGATTTAATGATGGGAAACGGCGGTACCGGCGAATATGCTACTGGAGAAATTACAGCCCTGCATCTTAGTGCCGTGTCGGAGGCAATGAACCAGATGACTGCCAGTTCTGCAACTGCGATGAGTAAGATGTTCAATAATAAAATTGATATCTCACCGCCAACCGTGCAGTCTGTCATCATTGAGAACTTTGTATTCCCCGAAGATATGCCAGATGATTTGTTTGTCAAAATTAATTTCAGAATGAAAATCGGTAAGTTAATTGATAGTACAATTATGCAGTTGTACCCATTTGATCTTGCGCATTCCATTTACAAAATGTTTCAGAGGAGGAAATAGAAATGGCAAAGAATATATTGATTGTTGATGATGCAGCTTTTATGAGAATGATGATAAAGGATATTTTAACAAAGAATGGTTATACAATTGCTGCTGAGGCTGAAAATGGAAAAATAGCCGTTGACAAATATAATGAAGTAAAGCCCGACTTGGTGTTGATGGATATTACCATGCCAGAAATGGACGGTATTCAGGCATTAAAAGCGATTAAGGGAAGTGACCCAAATGCAGCGATTATTATGTGTTCAGCAATGGGACAGCAGGCAATGGTTATTGAAGCAATCCAATCCGGCGCTAAGGACTTTATTGTCAAGCCCTTCCAAGCAGAACGTGTACTGGAAGCCGTCAAAAAAGTTGTGGGATAACAGGATAACAGTAGAAATAGAAAAAGGCCAGAGAGCCTTTTTTCTATTTTAATAAGATTTAATAAGATTTAATAAGAAAATCAGGCTTTTCGTGATGGAAAAAAGGTGAAGATTGACCTTGAAGAGAATTGGAAGCAGACGGATGAAGATGTGCTTTGGTAGATAGACAAAGAAATGGAGAAAGGAAAATGGTAATATGGCTTTAAAAGCAGGTTTGCCAATGGGAATAGAAAATAGAAAATTGAAAATATTGGTACGCTTTCAGAAAGCGCAAAAGGCTGGGCAAAAGAAGTGAATCTTATTTCATGGAATGACGCAGCACCGAAATACGATATTCGAGATTGGGCGCCAAACCATGGGAAGATGGGCACTGCTATACAATAAAAAATACCGGAACTCTTGAAAATTCAAGTATTCCGGCGCCCCTGCCAAGAAATCGTCGCGACAAGATTCGAACTTGCGACCTCTGCGTCCCGAACGCAGCGCTCTACCAAACTGAGCCACGCGACGTAATAAAATCACTGTTACCGTACCAACAATATCTATTATACACAATTCAACCCGCTTCCAACGTACCAACAATATCTATTATATACATTTTTGAAAAAATTTCAAGCTGTTTTTAAAAAAAGACAATTTTTTTTATTTTTTTGTGGATTTTTTTGTGGTATGATAACAGTGTGTTTATAAAATCTTTATAATGAAAGGATATGAAGCAATGGAAACGTATGAAGTGTTTAAAGATTTGGCGATTATTATTGTGGCTGGAAAAATGTGCGGCATTATTGCCAGACAGTTAAAAGCACCACAGGTTGTCGGAATGATTATTGCGGGGCTGCTAATTGGCCCTAGCGTATTGGGATGGGTGCGTCAGACAGAATTTTTATCCGAGATGGCGGAAATCGGTGTAATTCTTCTAATGTTTTCGGCAGGACTTGAAACCGATTTAAAAGAACTTGTAAAGACGGGGCCAGTGGCAACGCTGATAGCCTGTGCAGGCGTATTTGTGCCGCTAGTTTTGGGAACGGTTTTGTATATGCTGTTTTATGGCTGGGCAGCAGTCGGCACAGAGGAATTTATCCGTGCAGTATTTATTGGCTGTATTATGACAGCAACTTCTGTAAGTATTACAGTACAGTCGCTGCGAGAAATGGGACATTTAAAAGGTAAAGTTGGCACTACTATTTTAAGCGCGGCGATTATTGATGATGTTATTGGCATTATTGTGCTGACATTTGTGATTGGGTTTAAAAGCCCAGACTCGAACCCAGGGAAGGTTATTATAAATACTGTATTATTCTTTGCGCTTGCGTTGGTTTTGGGTATGATTTTTTACAGGGTATTTAAGGCACTTGACAATAAATATCCGCATACGCGGAGGATTCCAATTATTGGGCTTGCGCTTTGTTTGATTATGGCGTATGTGGCGGAACGGTATTTCGGCATTGCGGATATTACAGGTGCGTATGTTGCGGGAATTATTCTTTGCAGTATCCGCGATTCGGCATATATTGAGGAAAAGATTGATATTAATTCTTATATGATGTTTGGCCCAGTGTTTTTTGCCAGTATTGGTTTAAAGACGAGCATTGAGGGAATTGACTCTGCTTTGATAGTGTTTGCACTTGCCTTTGTATTGGTCGCATTGATTTCAAAGGTTATTGGCTGCGGCTTCATGTCAAGAATTTGTGGCTTTAAAGGGTACGACTGTCTGAAAATTGGTGTCGGTATGATGACACGCGGCGAGGTTGCGCTGATAGTGGCGCAAAAGGGGCTTTCTGTCGGCTTAATGTCATCACAATATTTTACAGCAGTTATTTTATTGATTATTATATCTTCGGTTTCTGTGCCGATTTTACTGAAACTGCTGTATGCCAAGGCGCCGGATCATGCAGCAGCATAGAAAAAAGCGTGTGAAATGCTGCTGCGTACATTGATTTTCCTGTGGATATTAGGATTGCATAAACTATATACCAGCCGCTTGTTTGAATCGTTGGACTGCTTCTGGAAATTCAGTAACGGGTACTTCACAACAGGATAGTGCGATATGCGCAGAATAGGTGTTCCCTATTTCTGCGCTGTTTTTGCGCGGCTCTGCCTGGGGGGCGCAGGAAAAGACCAATATGCCATTTTCTTGTGCCTTTTTTTGCAGTTCTTGGCTGGTTAATCCACAGTTTAGTTTGATATGCACCATAAAAACGGACTCTCCCATAAAAACAACAGCATTTTCGCCGAACGCTTCTTCAAGTAAAGAGGATAACGCTTTCGCTTTGTTTGTGTAGAGGCGTTTTAATTTGCGGATTTGGCTGTCTAAGTGTCCGTCGCGCAGAAATTGACAGAGTGCAAGCTGCTCTGATTTTGAAGCAGTCTGGTTGTACAATGCTTTTTTTTGCTCATAAAACGGAAGCAGTTCGTCTGGCAGTATCATAAAACTTAGCCGGATAGAAGGAAGCAGCAGTTTGGAAAATGTGCTTAAATATACGACGTTTTTTCCACCGGAAAGTCCTTGCAGACAGGGTGTGGGGCGATTAAAATAGCGAAATTCATTGTTGTAGTCATCCTCGATAATTAGTTGGTTTTGTGCTTGGCATTTTTTTAAGAAAGGCTGTCGTTTTTCGGGAGGCAGAGTATCACCAAAAGAGGTCATATGCGAAGGGGTCATATATAATATACCTGCGGTTTCCCACTCTTTTTTTATTTCAAAGCCATAGTCTTGAAAAATTACCATTCCTTGTGCAAAAGGAGTATCATGAAAACAGACACTTCGGCGGTCTTTAATCAGTGGGCATAAAATATTTAAAAGTGCCTGCGAACCGGCGCCAATCACAATATTTTCCGGACGGCAGGCGGCGTTGCGCTTTTTAATAACATAGCTGCAAAGCGTTTCTCGCAATTCGTATTCTCCTTGTGATTCCCCGTAAGTCAGCATACGTTTGTCGTGGCGCAGTGTGCTTTTTATGTAGCGCCGCCAAAGATTAAAGTCAAAACTGTCCGCATCTACATTGTTTGAGGTGAAATTGTATAGAATAGGGTTATATGGTTGTTTGGGATGAGAGGTTGCAGCAGAAATGGTGGTATTTTGTAGTTTCTGTTTATTTGTTTCACGCGCTGTAACATAGTAGCCGCTTTGTGGACGTGCAATGATATATCCATCGGCTGCTAAACATAGATATGCTGTTTCAATCGTAGTACGGCTAAGTCCAAGCTGCTGGGCGCATTTACGGATAGAAGGTATCTTGGTGTGTTCGGGCAGGCGGCCAGTGGTAATTAATTCTTTGTAGTATTCGTATACTTGTATATATTTTGTACTGCTGTCGGACTGGAAATCAAAGTTCATAGAATAAGCTCCTTTTCGCTCAATATGGGGTTGTTACGGTTCACGCCGTTCCAGTAACAGGGAATTATCTTGTATCCGTTTGCCTTAGCAGCCCCTAGTGTGGACAGTAACATGGGGGTACGGTTTGGGGAGAAACCACGATAACAAACAGTTGCAGATTCCCTATGTTCAATGGTATAATATTCCAATAGTATTCTGGTAAAATGTTGTTGTACTGTTTATCATAGCATTCTATGCACAGTTATTCAATAGTACGAAACTTATTTTCAGGAATCAGTTTCCAAGAAAGAATCAGTTTCCAAGAAATCAATCTTTATATAATTAATTCCAAAGAAATAGTATTTTTTAGATAGCAATTATGAAAGGGGAAGTTTTTTCATGAAAAGCCTGCTTCAATATATGAAGGACTACAAAAAAGAAAGCGTTTTGGCACCGTTATTTAAGATGTTGGAGGCTTCCTTTGAACTTATGGTGCCGCTGGTAATGGCGGCAATGATTGATAATGGTATTGCAAACAAAGATAAGCCATATATTATAAAGATGGGCGCAGTACTTTTGCTTTTGGCAGCGGTAGGGCTGCTGAGTTCTGTAACGGCACAATTTTTTAGTGCAAAGGCGGCGGTGGGGTTTGCAACGAAACTGCGGAAATCACTGTTTGCACATATACAAGGTTTGTCTTATACAGAATTGGATACCATTGGCACAAGCACGTTGATTACACGTATGACCAGTGACGTCAACCAGCTTCAAAATGGTGTCAATCTAACACTGCGTCTGTTGCTGCGTTCGCCTTTTATTGTGTTCGGTGCAATGATAATGGCGTTTACGGTGGATGTGAAAGCAGCATTGATTTTTGTGGTGGCAATACCGCTTCTTGCCATTGTTGTGTTTGGTATTATGATAGTGAGTATGCCGCTTTATAAAAAAGTACAGGCAGCACTCGATAAGATATTGGGGCGGACACGTGAAAATTTGGCAGGTGCTCGTGTTATTCGTGCATTTTGCAATGAGGCGTCAGAAATGGAGGCCTTTACACGGGAAAATGAACAGCTTTTAAATGTACAGGTGTTTGTTGGTAAAATTTCGGCAGCAATGAACCCGATTACGTATATTATTGTAAATGTGGCGTTGGCGGTTTTGCTCTGGACGGGAGCAATTCGTGTGGACAATGGGATTATTACACAGGGCGAGGTTGTGGCGTTAGTAAATTACATGTCACAGATTTTGGTGGAACTTGTAAAACTTGCGAATTTAATTATTCAATTAACCAAAGCGCTTGCTTGCGCTAAACGTGTAGAAAGTATATTTGCCATTTATCCGAGTATGGAAAATGGTACAGCTAAGATAGAACAGAAAGTGACAGAAAACGCTAAAAATGACAGAGATATCATAAATGCGGTTTCTTTTGACCATGTATGCCTAACATACAGTGGCGGCGGAGATGAGTCGCTGACAGATATCCATTTCCAAGTTAAGAAAGGAGAAACCATTGGTATTATAGGCGGTACAGGTTCTGGAAAGACCTCCGTTGTGAACTTAATACCGCGTTTTTATGATGCCACAAAGGGTCAAGTGCAAATCTTTGGAAAAAATATTAAGGATTATGATAGTGCGGCATTGCGCGAGAAAATTGGTATTGTGCCGCAGCGAGCCGTATTATTTAAGGGAACGATTCGTGAGAACCTTTTATGGGGAAATGAAAATGCTTCTTTAGAGGATTTGGAACATGCGCTTGTAGTTTCGCAGTCAAAGGAGTTTGTTGACGCAAAAGAGGGCAGATTGGATTATATGGTGGCACAGGGCGGAAAGAATTTATCCGGCGGACAGCGGCAGCGTTTAACGATTGCGCGTGCGATTGTTAGAAATCCTGAAATTTTGATATTAGACGACAGTGCATCCGCATTGGACTTTGCAACGGACGCACGCTTGCGGCAGGCGATAAAAGAAATGCACAAGGATATTACGGTATTTATTGTATCGCAGCGTGCATCTTCTATCCAATATGCTGATAAAATAGTAGTAATGGAAGATGGTCATATGGCAGGAATCGGTACACATAAAGAATTGCTTGCGCAAAACGAGATTTATCAGGAAATTTATTATTCGCAGTTTCCCAAAAATGAAGCCGCTGGTGCGGAGTCGAATGTTTGAAATATAAATGCATAGTGTACTATGCTAACGACCGTTAAGATTTTGCGGAAAGGAAAATCTAATCGTTCGTAAGTATATTTTATGATAAGTTTTAAAGGCGCTTGGAGGTTTTTCATGAAAAATAGAGATAAAAAGGAAAGAAACGGCTCAAGTAAAAATATAATGAAACAGGTGCTAAACCATATTGGAAAATATAAGTTTTATTTGGCGTTTTCGATTGTGATGGCGGCGGTATCGGTTGTATTAACATTGTATATCCCAATATTGACCGGACAGGCGGTGGATTGCATTGTTGGCGCAGGAGCAGTGGACTTTGATGGTATCTGGGAAATACTAAAGACAATGGTGGTGATTATTCTGCTGACGGCGGTTGTGCAATGGCTGATGAATACCAGCAATAATAAAATTGCATATCAGGTAGTGCGCGATGTGCGCGATGAGGCATTTCGCAAGTTGGAAATCCTTCCGCTGAAATATGTTGATGGTCATTCACATGGAGATATTGTAAGTCGGATTATAGCGGATGTAGATCAGTTTTCAGATGGACTTTTGTTGGGCTTTACACAATTGTTTACAGGTGTTGTAACAATTGTTGGCACGCTGTTATTTATGCTTTCGATCAATGTGCCGACGACGATTGTTGTTGTGATATTGACACCATTGTCATTTTTTATAGCGGGATTTATTGCAAAACGCACATTCAGTATGTCAAAGCTGCAATCGGAAACAAGGGGAGAGCAGACAGCACTGATTAACGAGATGATTGATAATGAAAAAATTGTTAAGGCGTTTGGTCAGGAAGATATGGTGATCGGAAAATTTGATGAAATCAATCAAAGATTGGAAAAGGCAAGTGTAAAGGCAATCTTTTTTTCCTCGCTGACCAATCCATGTACAAGGTTTGTCAACAGCCTTGTATATGCGGGGGTTGGAATATTGGGCGCTTTTTTGGCGATTGGCGGATATATTACAGTGGGACAGCTTACCAGCTTTTTAAGTTACGCGAACCAATATACGAAACCGTTTAATGAGATTTCAGGTGTTATTACAGAATTGCAGACAGCCCTTGCTTGTGCAGGAAGGGTATTTGAATTTATCGAGGAGGAGCCGCAGATTCCTGAGGCAGCAGATGCGGTTTCTCTTACCGCACCGAAGGGGCAAATTTCTATGAAAAATATCCAGTTTTCGTACAACCCCGATCAGAAATTAATACAGAATTTTAACTTAGACGTAAAACCGGGCCAGCGTGTGGCAATTGTGGGGCCAACGGGATGTGGAAAAACAACGGTTATTAATCTACTGATGCGATTCTATGATGTCAACGCTGGAAGTATCCGTATTGATGGCGTAGATATTAGAGATATGACAAGAAAAAGTCTGCGGGACAGTTTTGGTATGGTTTTGCAGGAAACATGGCTTCATGCGGGGACAATCCGCGATAATATCGTAATGGGCAAGCCCAATGCAACAGATGAGGAAGTGATTGCAGCGGCAAAAGCAGCACACGCACATAGTTTTATTAAGCGTTTGCCACAAGGGTATGAAACGGTGATAAATGAGGATGGCGGAAGTCTTTCCCAAGGGCAAAAACAGCTTTTGTGTATTACGAGAGTTATGCTGTGTCTTCCTCCCATGTTGATTTTGGACGAGGCGACTTCCTCGATTGATACACGTACAGAGATAAAGATTTCACAGGCGTTTCAAACGATGATGAAGGGGAGAACAAGTTTTATCGTAGCACATCGTCTTTCAACAATTCGAGAAGCAGATATTATTCTTGTAATGAAAGACGGAAATATTATTGAGCAGGGAAATCATACAACGTTGCTGCAAAAGAAAAACGGATTTTATGCAAATCTGTATCAGAGCCAGTTTGCCGGAAATTAGAGGTGTGCCACTGTAAGCGGCATATTCGGAATCGTGATAGAAAAGGGGAGAATAGAGAATGATAAACAATTTTCTAAGTGTTTCGGATTATAGTATTTTGGGGTTTTTGGGAGTTGCCTTTGCATATTTTGGCACGTGTGTTTTGCTTGGATCTTCCATGAATAAGCTGCCAAAAGATCACGGACGGGCATATGCACATGACGGGATTTTGTCCGCTGGAAAACCGCGCGGTGCTGGATTTATTTTTATTTTGGCCTTTGTAATAGCAACACTGTTGTTCGGTAATCTGGAACGTGAAACAATTATTTACCTGATACTTACAGTTGCGGCAATGATGACAGGTTTCTTAGATGATTGTGCAAAAGTTTCATGGGGGAGGCTGCGCAAAGGGCTGCTCGATCTTGTTATTGCAGTTATGACAGCAATGACAATGGTGAACTTTAACGGCAGTGAAGTGTTAATTTCACTAACAGGACAGACCTATGAACTACCGCCGCTGGTCTATGGGATCCTTGCTGTAATATTAGTGTGGGGCTCTATTAATGTGACAAACTGCGCAGACGGCGTGGACGGATTGTCTGGCACGCTCTCCACCATTACACTCTCCACCATTTACTTTATTATGCAGACAAGGGAAGCAGCGCCGGAGTTTTCATATTTAATATTGCTGTTTATCGCTTGTATTTTAGGGTATCTTTGGTATAATGCGACACCAAGCAGCCTCATGATGGGGGATGCTGGATCGCGTGCAATCGGACTGTTTATCGCAATCGCAATTATGAAAACAGGAAGTCCGTTCCTGTATGTGTTAGTGGCGTTTGTGTTAATGGTTGACGGCGGAATTGGGCTGGTAAAGGTAGCATTGCTGCGCTTTTTAAAGATTAAAATATTGACCAAAGTGCGCACGCCGCTGCACGACCATGTGCGCAAAAACCGCAAATGGTCAAATGCGCAGACGGTGTTTAAATTTGCGATTATTCAGATAATGATATCGGCGGCGGTGGTGTGGTTAAGTGTGATATAGTGACAACATCGAATTCTTTCGTGAATGTAGATAAAGATATGGAATTTATGTAATCTATCTTTATGTATAAGATTGAAAGAAAATTACCACTGTGAAGTGTGAAAATGTCTTTCAGGTCTTGTTTGTGACTAGAAAGGAATTGTGAAAATAAGAAAAAGGGCTGTCAGCAAATGTTAGGTTTTTCTGACAGCTCTTTTTTGCACAGCCCCATTGCCAGAGAAAGTATGTCTATCAAATTTTGTTTACACTTTTGTACTCCACTTAGAACAATCCCAAACAGCGGTTGCCAGTCCGTCATAAAAATCCGGTTCATGGCAGACCATTAAAATACTGCCTTTATATGCTGTTAAAGCACGCCGCAGTTCTGTTTTGGCATCGGTGTCAAGGTGGTTTGTCGGCTCATCCAGCAATAGAACGTTCGTTTTTTTGTTAATAAGCTTGCATAAACGCACTTTTGCCTGCTCGCCGCCGCTTAACACTTTTACTTTGCTTTCAATATGTTTGGTAGTAAGCCCGCATTTTGCCAGCGCAGAGCGCACTTCATACTGCGTATAGGAGGGAAATTCCTTCCAGATTTCTTCAATGCAGGTGGTTGTGACGGAGGGATCCATTTCTTGCTCAAAATAACCAATTTCCAGATAATCGCCCAGTTCCACACCGCCGTTTAGGGGCTGAATCAGCCCAAGAATACTCTTTAAAAGTGTGGTTTTTCCAATGCCGTTTGCGCCAGTCAGTACGATTCTCTGTCCACGCTCCATGGAGATATTTAATGGTTTGGAAAGCGCTTCTTCATAACCGATTACCAGACTTTTTGTTGTAAAAATATACCGCCCGCTGGTTCTGGCTTCTTGAAAATGAAATTCCGGTTTGGGTCTTTCTGATACACGTTCGATGATTTCCATTTTATCTAGCTTCTTTTGGCGTGACATTGCCATATTTCTTGTCGCAACACGTGATTTATTTCGTGCCACGAAATCCTTTAGTTCAGCAATTTCTTTCTGCTGTCTGTTATAAGCGGCTTCCTGCTGTGACTTTTTTACGGCATAGACTTCCTGAAATTTATCATAGTCGCCGACATAGCGGTCAAGCTGTGTGTTTTCCATATGATAGATAATATTAACTACGCTATTGAGGAAAGGAATATCATGCGATATCAAAATAAAAGCATTTTCGTATTCCTGTAAATAGCGTTTCAGCCATTCGATATGATTGGCATCAAGATAATTCGTGGGCTCGTCCAAGAGCAGGATATCAGGTTTTTCTAACAGTAATTTTGCAAGAAGTACTTTTGTTCGCTGTCCACCGCTTAAGTCTGTGACATCAGTGTCCAGACCGACATCCATTAAGCCGATTGCACGTGCAACTTCGTCAATTTTTGCGTCAATTAGATAGAAGTCATGCTGTGTCAGTAAATCCTGAATGGTGCCAAGTTCTTCCATATAGTGCTCCAATTCCGTTTCCGAAGCGCTGCCCATTTTATCACAAAGATCGTTCATCCGTGTTTCCATTACGTATAAAAAATCAAACGCTGATGCAAGAACACTGCGCACAGACATTCCTTTTTGCAGCACGGTATGCTGATCAAGATAGCCGATACGTACATTTTTTGCCCATTCCACTTTGCCCTCATCGGGAACAAGTGTGCCTGTAATAATATTCATAAAGGTAGATTTTCCTTCCCCGTTTGCGCCAACCAATCCGATATGTTCACCTTTTAACAGCCGAAAAGATACACTGTTGAAAATGGTTCTGTCGCCAAAACCATGCGAAAGATTTTCGACATTTAAAATACTCATAATAATAGTCCTCTTTTCCTTTTTGATAGATACTTTTATTTATAAGGAATTGTTCAAAAATAATTTGAAATCCTGCACGTGCGTTAATGATTTTATTATACATGAAATATTGGAAATAGCAATGTGTAAATTTTATTCTACAAATGAATACCGTTTTTCGCCTATTAGGAAATTTTCCTATAATTTTCTTGACAAAATAGTTAGTTTATGCTAACCTAAATAAAGTAAGGAACAACTAATAAATGTTTTATATCAAAAACCATAATTGGATACATTGCAATAAAACATGAGAGATGCCTTCCCTATATGTTTATATTACACAGCCAAGGAAATGCCGTATCAATAATAGCTGGTACACACTATTATTGATACGGCATTTTTATTATATTTTAAGATAATTAAATTTTTTGATTGGTATATGCAGGGATAAGAGAATGGGTTGCGTATCTTATTTTTTATGAAAACATTTTAGATAGTGCAACATATCCTATATATTTTATGTTATACTATTTAAAATAATTTTGTTCCCTTGGGGATAGTGAAACGGAGAATCTTAGGAATTGTTTATGTTATATAAAAATCAAAGGTGAAAATAAAATGGAAATTAAAAAAATTCGTCTGGGGAATCTGCTTTTACCCTCCAATGTATTCATGGCACCGCTTGCAGGGTATACCTGTTATCCATTTCGTATGCTTGCCTATGAACTCGGCGCTGGTCTGTGCTTTACGGAGATGTGCAGCGCCAATGCTTTAAAATATGAAGATAGAGCAACAAAGCGTCTGTTGCTTACCACAAAGGAAGAGAAGATCAAAGCGGTTCAACTGCTTGGCGGCAATCCAGCAGTAATGGAGCATATGGCGAAAAGTGATCTGCTGCAGGCGTTTGACATTGTGGATATTAATATGGGCTGTCCCGTTCCTAATGTATTTAAAAGCGGTGAGGGAAGTGCACTTTTGCTCGATTGGAAGCGTGCAGCGGCAATTATTCGTGGTTGTAAAAAGAGCAGTAAAATTGTGACAGTAAAGTGCCGTACTGGTATTCGAGAGGAGGATATGTTTGCGGCGGAATTTGCTCGTATGTGTGAGGATGCAGGTGCAGATATGATTACAATTCACGGCAGGAGCCGCAGTATGATGTACGATGGCAAGCCCTATTATCATGAGATAGCGCACGCAAAAGCGGCAGTATCAATTCCTGTTATTGCAAATGGTGGGATTTTTTCTGCAAAGGATGCCGATATTATGATGGAGCGCACAGGCGCAGATGGGATAATGCTGGCACGTTATGGGCTGGAAAATCCATTTGTCTTCTGTGAATTAACGGGTGTACCACTGCAAAAAACAGCATTGGATATCTTAAAAGAGCAGATAACATTAACAGCGCAGTATTATAATGAAACATTTACCTTGCAATATATTAAGAAACTTGCTTCCTATATGATGAAGAAACGCAAAGGAACAAAACAGTATAAAGAACGCCTGCATCAAAGCGGAAGTATAAAGGAATTACAGGAAATCGTGGAAACGATTTTTGCGGATAAGCAGGACGAAAACTTACTTTCTCAAATTTAGAAAGGAAAAATAGTACAATGACAGAACATTTTCAAATAAAAGACGGCGTATTGGAGGCATATACAGGCAGGGAGGAAGTGCTGCGTGTGCCGGAGGGCATTCATACCATTGGCGCAGGTGCGCTGAAAGCGTGTGTTTCCCTAAAAAACCTAATATTACCATCAAGTCTGCGCTGTATTATGGATAGCGCATTTAAAGGATGCCGTAAGCTGGAAGAGGTGGAAATTCCGCAGGGCGTCACAACAATTGGAAGCTATGCATTTCACCGCTGCCATGCATTAAAGCGGATTGTGCTTCCGCCTTCTGTGGAAGAATTGGGGGATTGTGTGTTCCTTTACTGTGATAGTTTGACAGAAGCGCGGATATCGGGTGTAAGGCATCTGGGGAAGCAGGTGTTTGTCAATGATGTACTTTTGGAAATATTGGAAATTTCGCCGGACTTAGAGCCAGAATGTATCTGTGATGTATTTACAGGGTGCAGTAAGCTGCGAGAAATTATATTTGCTGACG
This sequence comes from Lachnospiraceae bacterium, assembly GCA_009774395.1. Lineage (GTDB taxonomy): Bacteria > Bacillota > Clostridia > Lachnospirales > Lachnospiraceae > COE1. The sequence continues at coordinate 26,168 of VSNQ01000028.1, read as the reverse complement.
GCAGCCGTTATGCATTCCCGAATGCGGTGGAGGCAGCAGTAGGACAACATTCTTTGCCATCGCTTGTTCGTTTGGTGGTTACAGATATATTAAGAATGATGGAATTAGATGGCAGATGCTTGTTGCGTTTTCAAACCAATTTAAAAAATGTAGAACTGCCGGAAGGCATTGAGAGTCTTGGAAAAAGCTGCTTTTTTGATAAGCGGGGGATTTTATCTGTAACATTACCAAAGTCTTTGAAGAAAATTGGTAGTCGGGCATTTCGCAATTGCATTAATTTGGAGGAAATTTGCTTTGCGGGAATGGAAGTGGAGATTGAGCCAGATGCATTTAAAAACTGTACATCGCTAAAAAGCATCCGTATCAAAAACAGGGCAGAATATACGCTGACAGGAATTGCCGGATTGGTGGAAAACGTATCCGGCAAAGCAGAACAAACAGTACAAAATAAGCAAGATAATGGAGTAGAAGAAAATAAAAAAACGTCTACTACAGTTCCAGAGTTGGTGCAGGTGATTCACCGTCAGGTTATGGGAAATTTTCGTATTAGCAGCACGATACTTTTAAAATATTTAGGTGAGGAATCTCGTGTGATTGTTCCCAATGGTATTACAAGGATTGCGGAGGAAGCATTTGCCGGAAACGAAGCGGTGGATCGTGTTATCTTGCCAGAAAGTGTGCAAGAAATAGGTGCAGAAGCATTTCGGGACTGTTTGGTGTTACAGTCCATTATATTTCCTGAAGGATTATGCACAATAGGCGCTGGCGCATTTGCACACTGTGTAAAATTAATTCGTGCAAATTTGCCTTCTAAAATTCAGAAAATAGAGGCAAGAACATTTCGGCATTGTCATAGTCTGCGTGAGATTTTTTTCCCAGAAGGACTGCATTCCATAGGGGAAAGTGCTTTTTATGGCTGTTCTTCACTAAAAAAACTGGAATTTCCGCAACGGTTGGAAAGTATTGGGGAATTGGCGTTTTATCGGTGCAGTGGATTAAAGGAAGTATTGATTCCGCAAAAAACGGAGAATGTAGGGCATTTGGCATTTGCAAGAAGTGGTGTGCGCACTGTGCAGATAGCAAGCAGCGGCAAGGCTTTTGGAACCGATATCTTTTGCGACTGTATTAAGTTGAAAACAATGCTGCTTGAGGATAGTGTGCGGCATATCCCAGATAAGTTTGCATATGGCTGTGCAATATTAGAGCAAGTGACTCTGCCAAAAAAATTGCAGTCGATCGGACGCCATGCAATGGATGGAACACGGTTTTTGCAACAATGGAAGCAGAGTCAGAAAGGGCAAAAAATGCCGCAAAATACAGAAGATGTGGATACTATTTTCTGGGAAGGGCAGGAATTAGAGGGGGTTGTAAAGCTTCCCGATAATGTGCGGATTGTGGCAGGCGGTGCTTTTTACGGAAATACAAAAATAACAGAAGTACATTTGCCGCAGTGTGTCCGTTTTATTGGCTGCGCTGCATGGAAAGGATGCCAGAACCTCCAAAAAGCAGTGCTGCCAGCAGGATATCAGCGGATTGTAGCAGAAGTATTTTCAGGCTGTGTAGCGTTGGAGGAGGTAATACAATATTCTGACGAAAGTGGAAAAAAGGAAAACCAGATTCCGGCGTGGCAGACAATTGGGGAGCGTGCGTTTTATCAATGCCAAAAACTGCGCAATCAGCGTCTGGATTGTGTGGAGTTTATTGGAAAAGAAGCATTTGCGGGATGTAAGCTGTTACAGCCATGCACAATAAATTTTGGCGTACAGATTGGGGAACGTGCTTTTGAAGATACCTTATTTTTGCAAAAAGATGCATTTTTGAACAAAATAGAGAACGAATATTTTGTAATTGCCGGCACTGTCGTGTCTGGTTCAAAGTGCCACGGTGCAGTCTGCATTCCTGAGGGTGTGAGCATACCTAACGGTGTGAGCATACCTAACGGCGTGAGCATACCTAACGGTGTGCAGAGAATTGCGCCCTATGCATTTGCAGGGAATCGGGAAATTACCAGCATTGTATTGCCAGAGGGATTGGTACAGATTGGAGAAGGCGCATTTCTTGGGTGCAGCGGGCTGAGGGAGATAAAATTTCCGCAGACGCTGCGGCGGGTCGAAGCGCGTGCGTTTGAAAAATGCAGTTCGCTAATGGCAGTGGAACTTCCTGCATGGCAGGTGGGCACAGCAGCGTTTTCGTATTGTACGGCGCTTACTAAGGCAGTGCTGCCTAATGTTTCTCTTCTTGCGGATTCTCTTTTTGCAGGCTGTGTCAGCCTTGTGGAATGTGTGTGTGATGGCGCAAAAGCGATAAAATCTTATTGTTTTAGCGGTTGTAAAAACTTAAAGCAGTTTGCTTTTGAAAACGTTTATACAATACGGCAGTATGCATTTTCGGGCTGCGAAAGTTTAAAATCTGTTGCTTTTCAAGATAATACTTGTATCTTGGAGCACGCGTTTGAGGATTGCTGCGGTTTGGAAAATATTGCGCTATATGGTAAAGAGGGTATGGTAAAATTGTGGGAGTATGCATTTTCTGGCTGTACGGCATTACAAACAGTGCATTTAAAAGGTGCAAATTGGCAGCTAAAATGCTATCAAGATATTCTTTCAGACAATTTGCCGGAAATGGTGCGGATGCTTTTCCATAGTGCAATGAGCTGTTTTCTTGTAGAGCAGGAGGAGCGGCTTTGCGGGTATCATGGCAGTGCTCGCTTTGTAAAAATACCAGAGGGCATCCGGCGGATAGAAGCAGAAGTTTTTCGAGATATTCCTATGCTGCAAGAGATCGAAATACCCGAAAGCGTAGAATATATCGGCGCAAGGGCATTTCATCAGACTGCTTGGCTGGCACAACAACAGCACAAATCGCCTATGGTGCTCGTTCGGGATATGTTAATAGATGGTTCTGGCTGTGTTGGTGAAGTAGTCGTGCCGGCGTCTGTCCGTTTGGTGTGCGGCTGGGCATTTGCAAACGGTATGAAAATTGAAAAAATCCGGTTTTTATCCGACAAAGTTCGTGTGGAGGAATATGTTTTCCGCAACTGTATTTTCCTGCGAGAATTAATACTTCCAGATGGCTCTTGCGTACATTTTACAGGGATTACTGACCGCACAAAAGAACTCCCACCTCTTGCGAAACAGGCAGTACTAGATAGCCTTAACTGTTTTAAAACAAATGCGGAGGGGGTTTTAACCGAATGTACTGGAAATATTTCTGTATTGAAAGTTGCGGAGGGCATTACCGCAATCGGTGAAGGCGCATTTCAGGATGGAAACCTATTAACCGTAATTACGCTTCCACAAACTGTAAAATACATTGGCAGGCGTGCTTTTGCAGGGTGCAAATGGCTCAGAGAAGTCCGCAATGCACAAGGCGTGGAAGTAATCGGTGAGCAGGCATTTTCGGGCTGCGGTGCATTAGAGCATATAGAATTGTCAAATCATTTTCACAAAATAGGTGCAAAAGCTTTTGAAAACTGCACATCATTAAAGGAAATAAATCTGCCAGAGGGGATTGAAGAAATTCCGGAGAAAGCCTTTTACCGCTGTCATAGCTTAGAAAATATAATACTTCCAACTACGCTGACGCACATCGGAAAAGATGCGTTTGGGTTCTGTACCTGCCGCGGAAGCTTACTGGGGAAATAGAAGGAGTTGTATGTTTTATGTATTACCGCAGACTGGGCAATACAGGCTTAAGGGTTTCAGAGATTGGCTTTGGAACAATTCCTATTTTACAGGGAAGTGTTCCGGTTTTGCCGGAATATTTTAACTTAGATGACCAAACGGCGATTGCAGTATTGGAATATGCGTTTTCGCTTGGCTGCAATCTGTTTGATACAGCGATTGTGCCAGAATATGGCGATGCAGAGATTAAACTCGGCAAATTTGCAAAGCATATTGGCAGAGAACGCATTGTAATTTCGGATAAAGCGCGCTTTTTTACTGGGAATGAAATGTATCAGGGAGTGCTTGATTCCTGTGCAAATTTAGGCACATTTGCGGATATTTATTTTGTGCATCAAGTGGACAGAGCGCACGAGGACGAAGTATTTCAAAAAGGCGGCGCTTTGGATGCCCTTACTGAACTAAAGCGCGAGGGCAGAATCCGTTTTGCCGGGATTGCTTCGCATTATTATGATATTTTGCTGCGCGGTGCACAGGATAGGCGCGTGGATGTGCTGCAGGGCAGCGGAAACATTTTCGAACGCGGGATGTTGGAACGGATAAAGACAGAGCCTCTTTTTCAGGAGAAGGGCATTTTGGTCAATAAAGTATACGCCGCCGGACTGCTTCCCGCTTTTTTTAAGGAAAACATATTAATTCAGGGAGTGTTATCCTATCCAATATCCTGCGCGTTAATCGGTCTAGGCAGTATAGCGCAGGTAAAAACGGCAATGGATTGGGATACAAGGGCGCAGTTGGCAGCGATTCCTTCGTTTGAAGATGTGCTTATGATTTTAGAGAAGCACTATTTGCCTATTCCATGCGACAGATGCCAAAGATGTAAATGTTTATATAAAGAAGCAATTGCAGCAGATATGGATAAACAAATGTTTATGGAAAGCGAGGCGTCTGTGATAGAAACGGAGATACACACTTTATTTCGGCAGTATCAGTATTTTTATATGGGCAAGGATTATTGGGCATTGAAAAAACTAGGGTTGGGAATTGCGCAGAGCGCCGCGCAATGCCGACGCTGTACCCAAATGCCTTGTTTGGAACTGTGTCCCCAAAAAATACGAATACCAGATGAGATACAGCGGATTGCGGAATTGGTGGAGCGGTATGCGATTTTGTAATGGGTTATTGAAAATGAGCATCCCACCATTGCGGATTTTTAAGGTAGCGTTCTAAAATATCAAATCGGCGGAATGCAGCGGACATGGTTCGTCCATCAATTTTGCATAGATCGGAACAATTAAAGTAGTTTGTAAGCAGCTTAGACAGTTGTGTTTCTGCTTGCGAGTACATTTGTTCTTTTAATGAGATAAACATTTGATATACTGCTTCAAAATTTTGGTGTGTCAGAGTGTCTAAGGAAATGTTTAGTTTTTGTAGAAGAAGCTTTCCCATAATATAAGCTAAAAAATGCTGGCTGTATGGGTGATGTGCCTGAATTTGCTTATTAGAGCTGGTATGCTTCCGGCAAGTGTCGCAGTAACGGAATATTAGTACAGCAATAATCATTTGGGCGGCATTCAAGGTATTAAAAATATCATTATAATATCTATCAAAAAATTCATTGCGCTTGTATTTTGCAAGATGTGGCTGTTCACGCCAAATGGCAAATACAGATTCTGCTGCAACGGTAGCGGGTATCGCATTGGGATTGAGGATATTGTCACGTTTGCGTTTATAAATAAAACCAAGATCTTGTGCACTTTTTTCCAGCAGAATCTGTCGTTCATCATTAGACTTCAAATCGCGGAAATCAACGGGATTTTGACTGTTTGTGGCATAAGTAATATCTTGAATAATACCTTCGTCTTTGCTTACCTCATAAAGACGAATCAGCAAATATACTTGTGAAAAATCAATTTCAGGATGCGCCTTGAGTGTTTGATGAATGGTTTTACAAGTTTGCCCGCCATTAATAATTTGTAAATGATCAATTTTTACAATCCAATTTTGCTCCTGTAATGCGTTATAGCTGAATTTTTCGCAAATCATAGTGATACCATTATTAAAAAAGAAAAAATTCGGACGTTTGGCAGTATCTTCTAATGTATGAATAATACCATCATTTACGGCGTTATTCCCAAGATAGCGGCGGATATTTTTTTCAAGAAGGCTGTCGCCGTATTCTTCCATTAATTGGTAAATTTCTGTGACAGCTATGCGGCCGAGAATAACGCGTTTATAATTAAAATTTTCTTGAATTGCCCGTCCGCTAAGCGAAAGCTGTGTGCATATTGGTGCAGAACGATTAATATATTGGATAATATCCGTATGGCAAAAATGGACAAAATGCACTTGTTCCTGTCCAGAAAATGCATTATTGATAAAAAAATCCCCCTCTTGTGTCCAAGGCAAACCATTATTAAGCATAACAAATGTAACAAAAGGTATATGCCCATCTAAAATAAAAGAGCGGATTTCATCTACTTTTTCTTTACTTTTGGGATTTAATAGTATATAAGAAGCTGGGTCAAATACGCACCTTACCGTATTTACAGCCTTTTCTATAGCATTTGCAGGGAAATTGCTGTCTTTATCTAAATTGCGTGAATATTTTGACTGGAATAAAATAACATTTAATTGCGTATCTGGTGCCTCGGCGATATAAGCAGCGTCAAAACCGCCATCACCGCCGCCGTCTGTTATAAATTGCGCTGCTTCTGCAATATCAATGTCCAAGTAAGCAGCAACGCCCAACAAAAGGAACGCTTTGGAACGCTTTTTTTCGATATCTTCATGAAAAAAGAGTTCTGGATTGTCTGTTATGATTTTGTAAATCCTTTGATCGATAATTTGTTTTGCGATATCCATTGTTTCCACCCACTAGTTTCTATAAAATGTAAATATTAAAAAGAAAGCATGTCATTTGTGCTGCGAATGGCAGTTACCATTTCGCGCAGTTCAGACATTAGATTGTCAATTTCATCTTCGCTGAGCGTAGAGAAATCGACTTCTTCTAATTCTTTAATACGGTCGCCATAAGTATCTTCGAAATTTTGCACTGCCTGTATTCCTTCTTCAGAAGCAGATGTACTTTCTGCTGCTTCTTTAGCTTTTTTATAATTGTTTTGAATGGTAGTATAGGCATCAGTAACTTGCTTTATTTTGTTCTCCAATGTGACTTCTACATCTGGTACATGACGGTCGATCTCGGCACTTGATATATTGGGAACTGTTTTTTTCTCAAATCCGCAGCCTGCGCAAATAATACAGGAAAGTGCAAATAACGAGGCTGTTTTTATTATTTTTTTTCTTAACATATTATACCATTTCCTTTCTATGTATACTGATTAAATGGTGTTGTTCATCCTTGCTAAACTTGTAAAAGATTTTAATCGTACTAGTCTTTTCATGAGGCTGTCGCAATAAGCCTTGATTATATAAGATATAGTGTTAAGCGCAACACATTGTTATAATATCTTGTATAGTTCTTCCTTAATGCGACAGCCCCATGTTTTTATTGTTTTTGCATTAAGTGTATATTTCTAGGTTGAATTGTAACGATTTTAGCACAGCTTGTTTTCATTTTCAATATTGTTAATAGAAATAGTTTATAATTTACCTTTTGTTAATCGAACAATTTCGCAAATGATATGCATATTTAAGAAAACTTTTGTGAAAAGTGCATTGGTATTAAGAGAAATAATGCAAAAAAATGTAAAAAGTGCATGATATAGAAAAACTTTGCACAAATTTATTGATATATCGTTTGTTCGAGTATATAATAAGGAAGTAAATGAAACAAAATTATTTTATTGAGTACGGGATATGGGATAATGTTAGGGGAAGGCATTGAAGAGCAGAAACAAATAATTTTGTTCCATCAGTAAACTGTAGTTGTAATAGTAGTTTAGGAGGTATGGAAGTGAAAAAGAAAGTTGTTTCCATGATGCTTGCACTTACATTGGTATTTTCAGAGATTCCGGCATATACAGCGAATGCCGCTGAGAATCCAAGTGACAATGTGGAAGAAGATGGAACGGAAACGTCAAAAACCGAAGAAGATGAATCGACACAATTTACAGACACCCAGAACACAGAAATAGAAAATACAGATCAATCAAATGTAGAAGAACAAAATACGGAAACTGCACAAACTGAGAATACGGAATGGGAAGTTAAAACAGAGATTAAAACGGCTGCAGCAAAAAGACCAATCAATGACGCAGACAATGAGATTGCTACTTTTCATGTGGCGGGAAACGGAAAAGCAGTAGGCTCTGACGGCGTATTATATGAAGACGTTGTGTATCTGTCAGCAGATACTGTAAGAGCATTGGATGAAGATATACAATCTGTATACTTTGAAGTATGTGATTCGATAGCAGAGTTAAAAGCACAGGAAGATGCTTTAAATGGAGCGGTTATTGCTGTAGATGAAGAAGGAAATCTTCATTATTCTATCTCTGTTCCGACAAAAAGGCTGGCAGAGGGAAGTTTGTTTCAAGAGAGAGCGGATTCAACAGAAGAATCATCTACACAAGAATCTATAAAGGAAAGTTCGGAGAAAACAGAGGAAGTTTCTACAGAAACAGAAGCAGCGGAGAACAATTCCACAGAGGATAGAGCTTCTGAGGAAACAGAATCTAAGGAAGCTTCTACGGAGGACAATTCCACAATTGCAGAATCAACGGAAGAAGTTTCAAGTAAGGAAGAAACTTTATCTTCAGAAGAAACTTCTAAGGAGGAAACCTCAGTTAAGGAAGAAACCTCATCTATGGAAGAAGTTCCATCTGCGGAAGAAACTTCTAATCAGGATACATCGGTAGAAGAAACTACTTCAAGTGAAGAAGATACAGAACAGGACACTACAGAGAGTTCCACAACCGAAGAAACTTCTGAAGAAGAAACTAACGAGGAAGAAACCATTTCTGAGGAAGAAAGTTCTGAAGAGGCAGAGTCAACAGAGGAAGTGTCTTCAATTGAGGATACTACGCAAGTTGATGCGACAGAACCAGAAACAATAGAAGCAGAACCAGAAGGATATGTATTTGCACCAGAAAATATGGAACTTCTGGAGTATGGGCAGGAGGAAACATTTGAAGTTGTAGATAATGTTAAGGTTGAACCGATTGTGGATTTGGGATATGGCTTTAATACAGATTTTGCTCAGTTTAATTCAACATTAAAGTCGAAGACATATTTTAAAAATCAGTTGGATTCTGTTGAGAAGAAAATTTATGACGCAGGTGTTAATAAGTTAACAAAAGGAACGAATCAATTTGAGTATGCATATCCAATAGAAAAAATTAATGATGATTATAATAGTGCTACGATACATAAGCGTACTTTTCAGGCAGTATCTGCCATAATTATGCAGTATCCTTATGATATGGATTGGATGGATTTATCAAGGGAAGGAGAAACGACCATAGGGGTTGGCGTATATGAAGGAACGAATTATCTTACAGGTAAATTGCGCCTTACTTTGGGAATAGCACCCTATTATAGTGCTGATTTGGTAAATAAAGCAAATAATAAAGTCTTTGAATTAGCAGAAAAGGCACAACGCTATGCTATGGAAAATTATCCAAATGATATCGTATATGGTGTTGTAAAATATATGGATGATTGGATTTGTGAAAATAATTATTATGATATGATCGGTGTAACTGGGGGGAACGCAGGAGATTCTCCAGCCGATAAGGAAGCATATTATTATTGTCATTCTTCCTATGGTATTTTATTAAAGGGATTTGGGGTATGTGAAAGTTATGCTTTGGCGATGACAAGATTACTTGATGCATTGGGAATTCCTAATATGTATGCGACAGGATATGCAGGAACACCAACAGATGGAGGCGGACATGCATGGAATTATGTTCAGATGCCTGATAATAAATGGTATTTGCAGGATTCAACATGGAATGACGATACAAATCCAGCGCATACAGTATCGTATGGCGATTATTTATTATGTGCAGATGATGGTATGCATTTGCCGCAGGGATCCAGATGGGTTTTGAATAATGGTGATTTCACGTTTGTAGATGTAAATAATACAAACTATGACGTATCCAAAGGTGGCATATTTGACACAAAAGCCTATAATCTAAACTTAAAGGACAATAAGACTATTCAACTTAATGTGAATGATACGTATGGTGATATTTATAAACCAGTGTTTACAAGTAGTAATACGAAGGTGGCAAAGGTTGATAAGAAAGGTAAGATTACTGCGGTATCAGCAGGAAAAGCAAATATTACAGTAGCATATAACTTAAATGGCGTGCAAATAAAGGATACATGTACAGTAAATGTATGTGCAGTAAAGAATCTTACATTTGAGAGAACAAATAAGACAAGTGATACTATTTCATTGGGTATGAATGCGAAGGCTGCTGAAAAAGAGGTTGTTTTGTTGGCAAACTGTGGCGATGATAACTATGACGTTGAAAGTATGATTAGCCAAAAATTAATGGAAGCGCCTGTTATTACACAGCCGAAGTCAAAAGATATTGCAACGATAACATTTGATAGAGCGGTAGGCAATACAATTGTATTGAAAGTTGTACCAAAGCAGCAGGGAGCAAATGCTTCTTACAAAATTGCACTTGGTGGTAAAACAGTAACATTAAAAGTATCTGTGGGAGAAAATTTGATAGATCCTTCATGGTTTGACTTTAATGTTGACTATATCGGGAAAACGACTCCTTATACAGGAAAAGCTTTAAAACCTAAGGTAACAAAAGGACAAAGCGCACCAGCAGATTTAAAATTCAAGACTACTTATTTTAATAATAAGGATGCAGGAACTGCCTCTATTGTAGTAAGTGGTACTGGAAAATATGCAGGTGAGGAAACCTTCGAATTTGAAATCCAGAGTCTTCCGATAACAGAAGGAAATGTAATAACCGCCAATATTAAAGCTACACAAAATATTGCATACAATGGTGGTGTAAATCAAGCAAAAGCAACTGTAAAGTATAAGAACGGCAAAACGAAGTTGAACTTAAAAGCAGGTGTGGATTATGATATTGTTTATAAAGTTAACGAAGAAGAAACGACTACAACACCTAAACAAGCAGGCACCTATTCTGTTGTAGGTATTAGAGGAAAGGGAAATTTTAATGGTGAATATCCTGTTTCAGGCGCTACATATACCATTAAATCCAATTCTCTCAAGAAGGCGAAAGTTACTTTTACACCAGATAATGAAGCAATCGTTAAGTTTGGCAAGAATGAATTATCTTCAACAGAATATACAGTAGAATATTATAAAGATAAAAATTGCACAGAGAAACTATCAGCAAAACCAAGAATAAAAGGTACATATTATGTTATGGTGCGTCCATCAGATGCTTCAAAAAACAATTTAACAGATGAAAAGAAGGTAACATTAAAAGTGAAATAATTTATAGCAAAATTTCTCCATCCCCAAGCAGTGTAAAACAAAGCTGTTTGGGGAATCTTTTATAAAAATAATAAAAACCCTCTACCCAAACCCCCCACAACCATGTTACAATAAAAACAATATTTTATTAAATATATAAGAAACACAATATCATTCTATAAAGGTGGGATAGCCATGTGGAACGATTTTTGGGCGAAGTACAGTGAGTCAGACAAGAAATTTATTTCCGACGTAATCTATTTCCTTTTTCTAGTTTCCTTTTGGGGATTGACAATATGGATATTTATAGATTCGCCGGTACAGCATCACTTCCGTTACCTAGCCAATAATAATGTATGGTTTGGAGAGGGATGGCAGTATGCAGAGGGCAGCAGGGAATCAGCAGTTGGTGTGCCGGTTGAAACAAACGGCAGGCATTATCTGCGTGTAGACGCCAAAAGCGACAGCATTGTTATTACGAAAACATTGGATTATACGCCTTCCAGTGAGGATTATTTTTGCTTTCGTGTAAGGGCACAGGATGTAAACTTGTATGTAAATGGTAAATCTTGGTATAGCCATTCTATAACAGAAGCATACCGGCAGTATGCGATGCAGATGTATATGCTTCACCAAGTTTCAGCCAAGGATCTGCGTACGGGTGATCAGATAACGCTGAAATTGAAAACAGATAAACCAACAGATTATTTTATTGTGCAGTATCCGGCAATGGGGGATCGGTATGCACTAACGAAATATATTATTGGGCAGTCCAATAATAGTTTGGGGATATGTGCATTTGCAATTATGCTGATAATGTTAATAATGATTACAAGGCATTCCCCAGTACTTGTAGAAAAACTGCAGGGAGATCTTTCCTTGAAATGGCTGTTGGTATTTCTCGTAACGGCGGTTGTTTATATCAGTATGGATAGCGGTTGTATGGAACTTTTTATAGAACGTATGTCCGTGACAAATTGGTTAAAATCCACATCATTGTTATTACTACCGATTCCGTTTATCCTCTATACACAATATGCATTTTTTCCCAGCCATATACGATATGAAATATTAGCAGGAATAGAGTTTTTGGTGGTGATAGTAAGTATTGTAGCGTATACGGTTTTTGCCTGCGATATGAGAAATTTCTTTGTATGTGTGCATATCGTGGTTGCGGCAGGAATTATTGCATGCATTGCTAGTTTTATACAGGAAAAAATGATGCCTGGTTTGGAAGTGTTTTTGGGATATGGTGCAATCTGCATAACGGCTGTGATCAGCGTGGTCGTTTATTGGAGAGGGATTTGGCATCCCGCATCTACAATGTTTGGATATGGTCTGGTAACTTTCGGGCTTTGTATGTTGATTTGGACTGTCCGCAGCAGCTATGAAATGAAACAGGAAAGTGAGGAAGCAGAGAGGATTATTATGCAGCGTGATAAACAGGCTGCAGAGGATGCGAACGAGCAGAAAAGCAGATTTCTCTCTCATATGTCACATGAAATCCGCACACCGCTGAATGCTGTGCTGGGTGTAAATGAACTGATTATGCGGGAAACCGAGGATGAAAATATTAAGAAGTATGCTGCCGATATTCAAAGTGCTGGAAGGACGCTGCTTGCGCTAATCAATGATGTTTTGGACTTTTCCAAGATAGAAACAGGCAAAATGGATATTGTGGAATCTGATTATTCTCTTTCCTCTATTTTGAATGATTTGGTAATGATGATACAAAAACGCGTAACAGATAAAGGGCTAGAACTGCGGTTGAATATTAATCCTGAGATGCCGGATTTAATTTATGGCGATGAAATTCGTATAAAGCAAGTGATTTTAAACCTTTTAACGAATGCAGTAAAATATACGGAGCAGGGTTGGATCGAACTTAGTGTCAATATGACATCAGCGTCAGAATACTTGGATGAAACTGATAAGGTATGTTTAAATGTTAAAGTATCTGACAGCGGTATCGGCATGGAGGAGGAGGAACTGCCAAAACTTTTTGTTGAGTTTGAACGCCTTGACAGGCAGCGCAATAAAAGTATTGAGGGGTCAGGGCTTGGGTTAAGCATTACCTCACGGCTGGTTCAGCTAATGGGCGGTAAAATTTTGGTGGAAAGTACATATGGAGAAGGTTCTAGCTTTACCGTGTCAATTCCACAACGTGTGGTATCACAAGAACCAATTGGGGATTATAAGAAACGTTTCGAGAGCCTAAGTAATGAAAGCCAGCAGGAAACACAGGAAAATGCAGTATATCCAGAGAAAAAGGTCTTTGTGGTCGACGATAATGAAATGAATCTGGAAGTAATTGCAGCGATATTGGAAATGCTGGAGATAGAAGTAGACCGCGCAAGCAGTGGCGCAAGTGCGATTGCATTTTTAGATAAAAATAAAGTCGATTTGATATTGACGGACGATATGATGCCGGAAATGAGCGGGACACAGATGATGGAGTATCTGAAATCCAACAAGGAGGGTGCGAATTATCAGACACCCATCGTTGTTCTTACGGCAAATGCAGTGGTTGGAGCGCGCGAGGAGTATATTAATTTTGGCTTTGATGAGTATATGACAAAACCAATTGATATTGATGTCTTGCAGAAAATACTAATGAAATACCTAAAATAGCCACTTTTTTCGTGAAAAACACAGTTTTTTCATTATTCGAAAAAATTCGATAAAAAAATATTGACTTTTTATAGTAAAAGTCGCAAAATACTATTATTGTTTGGGCTGTGGAAGGTTTTTACGGAGGATTTGGAAGTGTTAAAAAAAGAAGTAGTTGTACGAGATATTGATAAGAAGTACGATCATCCATTGGCAGAGATTGTACAAGTTGCCAGCCAGTTTAAAAGTGAAATACTACTGGAATATGATCGCTACAGGATTAACGCAAAGAGCATTATGGGTATTATTGCTTTTAATCCCTCTGAAGGCATGAATGTGGTGATATCTGCAGAGGGCAAGGACGAATCAGATGCCGTAGATACTTTGGAGAAGTTTCTGGTATGCAGATAATATTTTAGGTCAAGCTTTGGGCTTGACCTTTCTTTATGCACAGCCCCATGCAGAGGAAATATGCCGCAGAAGCGGCGCATGGGACGTGCGGCGAGTAGGGGAAGATGGCGCTTCCCTACTCGATTGCACAGCCCCATTTTCGTTCTTAATTTTTGATCATAATAATATTTTTGCAAATATCTACACATTTTTAAGAAAGTATGTTACAATAAAACGTATATTATATTTTTCCGTTTAATACATAAACTATACCTGAAACTAATGTAGATAATGTATAAAGACTGGATTAAAATTAGGAGGCAAACGGAAAATGAAAATTGCGTTTTATTCTACAAAACCATACGATAAAATTTATTTTGAGCCGATGAGCAAGGATTATGATATTGATATCCATTTTTTTGAAGTTCCCTGTTGTGAGGAAACGATTCTGCTTACGAAAGGTTATGACGCACTTTGTATTTTTGTAAATGATTATTTGAATGAAAAAATGGTGCATCAGCTTGCCGAATTTGGGGTAAAAGTAATATTACTGCGCTGTGCGGGCTTTAACAATGTGGATATTAAGGCGGCTGCGCAATGCGAGATTCCAGTGCTTCGTGTGCCAAGTTATTCACCGGAGGCAGTTGCGGAGTTTGCAATGGCGCTGCTTTTGACTGTAAACAGGTATACGCATAGAGCATATACAAGAACAAGAGATTTCAATATGAATATCAATGGCTTTATGGGTACAGATTTGCATGGCAAAACAGCAGGTGTAATTGGTACGGGGCGTATCGGGCAGGCTATGATTAATATACTCAAAGGCTTTGGAATGAAAATTGTAGCATATGACCCTTATCCTAACAATAGGCTGGATGTGGAATATGTTTCCATTGAAACGGCATTTCAGAAGTCGGATGTAATCACGCTGCATTGTCCGCTTACGCCGGAAACAAAGCATATTGTACAGGCAAAGACGATCGAGCTTATGAAGGAAGATGTCTATTTAATCAATACCTCGCGTGGTGATTTAATCCGCACAGAAGATTTGATTGAAGGGCTTTTAAACAAGAAATTTGCGGGCGTAGCGCTGGATGTATATGATGAGGAGGGCGGCGTGTTCTATGAAGACCGTTCTAATGATATTATCTATGATCAGAATCTTGCGCGTCTTGCAACGTTCCCCAATGTGCTGATTACTTCGCATATGGGATTTTTTACCAAGGAGGCAGTGCGCGCGATTGCAGAGGTGACGCTTGCCAATGCGGATGCAGTACAGAAAGGGCTTCCGCTTGAAAATATAGTGCTTCCGCCAAACGACGCGGATTAAATAGAGCGCTGTTGTGCAAAAGGAAGGGAATGGAATTGGAATGTAGGCGGATATTGGCAAAGCAGGGCGTAATCAAGCCAATGAATATTTTGGTGCGCCCTGCGTACCGCGGGGAATGGGACGAGGCAATGCGGTTGGCATGGAGAACTTTTGTTCGATATGAAGCGGCAGATTATACAGAGGCCGGAGTGCAGAGTTTTCTTGATTTTATTTCGGATAATGTGCTTTATAGAATGTTTATTATGGGATCATATCAGCTGTTTGGCGCTTATGATAACCAGAAAATGGTAGGGATGATAAGCCTGCGCAGCCAGACGCATATCTCCCTGCTGTTTGTGGATGAGAAATACCATAAAATGGGTGTCGGCAGGCGGCTAATTGAATATGTGAGTGATTATGTGCTGCATGAGGAGGGACATCATGCGATTACTGTGAACGCGGCTCCATATGCAGTGGAGTTTTATCATAAGGTAGGCTTTTATGATACTGATAAGGAGGAATCCAATGACGGAATCCGATACACGCCAATGGAACGCGTAATTGGATAACGCTTTAAATATACTAGGAGGTGGAATCGTGGCAGTAGAATATGTTACTAGTAAAAATATGTGTAATCTTATTTATGAGATGCTTAGGCTTATGGATAAGTCAATGGCGCATCATGGCAGGCGGGTAAGTTATATTATGTCGAAGATGCTAGAATGCAGGGGTGCCTATGAGAAATACGAGATAGCGGATTTTATGGTACTTGCTATGCTGCATGATATTGGTGCCTACAAAACAGACGACGTGCGCAAACAGCTTTCGTATGAGGCAAAAAACCCCATACCACATTCAATCTATGGGTATCTATTTATTAAATACTTATCACCTTTGGATGAGCAGTCGAAAATGATTCTATATCATCATATGGATTATACCAAGACAAAGGATTTGGATTATAAATATCGGTTTGAACTGGAAATTCTAAAGGTTGCAGAGATAATGGATGTCTGGCGCAAAGCATTTGGCGAGAAATTTGACCATACGCTGGTGAATCGCTATGCCGGAAATAAATACCATCCAGACGTATGTAAGCTCTTAATGGAAACTGTGGAAAAATATGATATTTTTACAAAGCTGGAGGATGATTCTTTTTTGGAGGAGTACAATGACAGCATGGAATATGTGCTATTGTCTGACGACGAGAAAGAGAAATATCTAAAAATGCTAATGTACTGCACCGGCTTAAAAGATGAAAATATGGTTTCGGAAACCGTTGCAACGATGTGTATTTGCCGCGAGCTGGGGCGGAAACTGCGAGTCAGCGAATTGGAGAAAAACGAGATTTATTATGCCGCGCTTCTTCATGATATTGGTATGCTTACTATGCCGCATGATTTACTCGCTGCGCCGCGTAAACTCAATGATGCAGAGAAGAACTTAATTTACACACATGTGGATGTTATGGAGAAAACGCTTGAGGGCAAGCTTTCTGATAACATTATTGCAGTTGCAGCAGCGCATCATGAGCGTTTTGACGGTTCAGGATATCCCAAAGGGCTTAAAGGCGGCGTTATGAATAATAAGCAGGCAATTTTGCAGGTTGCAGAACAGGTAGTAAACTCACGCGAGGATAAACCTTACCGAAAAGGGCATACTAAAGAGGAAATTATTGCGGATCTCAATGACGGCATTGTGTTGGGAAAATATGACGGCATTGTAGCGGATACATTCTTAAAATATTATGACGAGATTATAGAAAAGGCAGCACAGAAAGCGGATGCGGCATTGGTAAATCACCAAAAGTTGCTTCGTAATTACGAACAAGTTTATAAGAGCTTTTCGTAAATAAATAGGAGGGATATTTTATGTTTAAGCTGGACAGTCCGCTTATGACCATTTTAAATAAAGTAGCTGATATTCTAATTTTGAATATTATATTTATTATTGCTTGTGTTCCTATTGTTACGATTGGAGCGGCATTTTCGGCGGCATATTATATTGGATTTAAGATGGTGAAAGATGAGGAAAGCTATATTGTCAGAGGGTTTTTTAAGGCTTTTAAGGATAATTTTAAGCAGGCAACTATAATATGGTTGATTCTTATGGTAGTTCTTGGTGTATTGTTTGCAGATTTTCGCATTATGGCATATTCCGGAATCGAATTTGCAGCGTGGATGAAAGTTGCAATGGGGGCAGTTACGCTTTTTGTTGTAATTGGCATATCGTTTGTATTCGGGCTTCAGGCGCGTTATACCAACACGATAAAGAATACCTTGCGCAATTCGTTTTTAATGGCGTTGTCGCATCTGCCAACGGCAGTACTGTTAATTGGTGTTTATGCGGTGCCTGTGCTCTTGGCATATTTTCTGCCAAGATTAATGCCTATATATGCATTGCTTGCAGTTGGTGGGATACTGTACTTCCAGTCATTCTTATTGTTGCGGGTGTTTCATAAATATGAAGCCTCATTGAAAAAGATAGAAGAGGAACAGAAAGAGGAAGAACAGATGGAAGAGGAAAAGATAGAAGAGGAACAGAAAGAGGAAGAACAGATGGAAGAGGAAAAGATAGAAGAGGAACAGAAAGAGGAAGAA
>VSNQ01000028.1:0-8149 GCA_009774395.1 Lachnospiraceae bacterium | reverse complement strand
CAGGAAGAAAATAACAGCAGTGATCAGGCGGAAGTATTAAAGTAAATGGACATATATTGGGCAATTTGTACATAATAGATGGATATCATTAGTGAAGTTGTCTATCATCTTTTGCAATGTATGATTTACTTACAGTGGGATAAGCAATTTCTACATATGTATACAAAAATCTTTGTGGAATTATGGCATAGCATTTTAGTGAAAATTACTTTATACTATAAATATCTTATTTATATGTTAGTCAATAAAAATTTGGGAGGCAGTAAAAATGGCAAGTTTATCATTAAAAAACGTTTGCAAAGTGTATCCTAACGGGTTTGAGGCCGTTAAAAATTTCAACCTTGAGATTGCTGATAAGGAATTCATTATTTTCGTTGGGCCTTCAGGATGTGGTAAGTCTACCACACTTCGTATGGTTGCTGGTCTTGAAGATATATCTTCTGGTGAGTTAAAGATTGGTGACAGGGTTGTAAATGACGTAGAACCTAAAGACAGAGATATCGCGATGGTATTCCAGAACTATGCTCTGTATCCTCATATGTCAGTTTATGACAATATGGCATTCGGATTGAAGTTAAGAAAAGTTCCCAAGAATGAAATAGACAAAATGGTTAAGGAAGCAGCAAAAATCCTTGACTTGACACAGCTCCTTGATAGAAAGCCTAAGGCTTTGTCAGGTGGTCAAAGACAGCGTGTTGCTATGGGTCGTGCAATCGTACGTAATCCAAAAGTATTCCTTATGGACGAGCCTCTTTCAAACTTGGATGCAAAGCTGCGTGTACAGATGCGTATTGAGATTGCAAAGCTGCATCAAAGACTTGGTACAACGATTATCTACGTTACCCATGACCAGACAGAGGCTATGACGTTAGGTACACGTATTGTAGTTATGAAGGATGGTATTGTTCAGCAGGTAGATACACCACAGAATCTGTATGAGAAACCACAGAACTTGTTCGTAGCAGGATTTATGGGTTCTCCGCAAATGAACTTTATTGGCGCTACAGTAGATGTAAAAGGCGATACAGCATACTTAAAGGTTGCTGGATTGAATATTCCACTTCCACCAGCAAAGTCTAAGAAGTTAATTGAGGGTGGATACAGCGGAAAAACTGTTACATTTGGTATTAGACCAGAGGATATTTATGATTCGCAGATGATGATTGAGGCGAAGTCAGAGAGTACATTTGAAACAACAATTCGTGTATATGAGTTGTTAGGTGCGGAAGTATTCTTATATGCTGACTTAGCTGAGTTCCCTATCACAGCGAGAGTTGATCCGAGAACAACCGCAAGACCAGGCGATAAAGTTAAATTTGCAATTGATGTTGAGAAGATTCATGTATTTGACAAAGATACAGAAAAGGTTATTACGAACTAGTACTTTTCATTCATATAATATTTTGATAATCAAACATAAGAATAAGAGTGCCGCTTCACAGCGGCACTTTTTCATACACTGTTACAGTGAATATCAGAAATAACGGAGGTTCAGGAATGATTTCAAATCAGGTTATACAGACAAGTATTGATGAGCTGAAAAGCATTACAAAAGTAGAGCTTTGTGTTGTGGATGTGGAAGGCGCGACGGTTGCTACGACTTTTGATAATGCGAATATTTCGCTGGAACTAATCTTAAATTTTATTAAATCGCCTG
This sequence comes from Lachnospiraceae bacterium, assembly GCA_009774395.1. GTDB lineage: Bacteria > Bacillota > Clostridia > Lachnospirales > Lachnospiraceae > COE1. Next base: position 6,492 of record VSNQ01000028.1, on the reverse strand, counting down.
CGGACAGCCAGATTGTCGGTGATTTTCATATGCTCAAGATTTTTGAGGATGGTGAAGTAATGTACGTGCTGATTTCCAAAGGAAACGGTGCAGATGCATATATGATAGGAAAAGTTGCTGTAAGCCAGATACAAAATTTGGTTATCGCCTATAAGGAACACTTTGATAAGAATAACTTTTTCCAAAATTTATTGCTGGATAATTTATTACTGGTAGATATATACAACCGTGCCAAGAAGCTGCATATCGAGGCAGAAGTTCCCCGCGTTGTCTTTCTTATTGAAGCACAGAACGACAAAGACAATATTTCTATGGAACTGCTGAAAAATATTTTTGATGAGCAGCCAGGTTGTTATCTCACCGCAGTAGAGCAGAAAAATATTATTTTAATAAAAAATGTGCCTAACAGTACAACATATGATGAAGTGGAGAAAACGGCTCAGGTGATTATTGATATGCTCAATTCTGAAGCAATGCTGATTGCTAAAGTTTCTTATGGTACGATTGTAAATGAATTGAAAGAGGTATCGAAGTCATATAAAGAGGCAAAAATGGCATTAGATGTAGGGAAAATTTTCTATATGGAGAAATCCATAATTGCTTACAATACGCTGGGGATTGGACGTTTAATCTATCAGCTTCCTGTAAATTTATGTCGTATCTTTATGAAAGAAATCTTCGGCGAAAATATTCCTGACAACCTTGATGATGAAATTCTGACGACTGTGCAGAAATTTTTTGACAATAATCTCAATGTTTCTGAAACATCAAGACAGCTTTTTGTTCATCGGAATACGCTGGTATACCGGATTGAGAAACTCCACCAGTCTACCGGATTGGATATTCGGAAATTTGATGATGCGCTGACCTTTAAAATTGCGCTGATGGTGGTAAATTATATGAAATATATTGATACTTTGGAATAGTCATAACTTCCCTCTTGTGGACATACATTTAGATAGCATGAAATGAAAATAATATTGCAGAACTTTATCTAGTGCTACATTATGTTTAAAGTAATAAGTTCTCGCATCTAGTTAGTACTGCAATGTTATTGATTATATTTTTGCTGTTCGAATGTTTTGTGACAAGGGGGATTTTTTATGCAGTTTTTTTATATTGATTATTTAAACGGTGATAAGAAGGAACGTAATATCGGTTTTCTAAAAGCAGATCACGAGGGGATTAATGTGGGCCTTCATGGCGTCCCAGTACAGTGTGGAGGTGCCTGTAAGGTATATGCAATAAATGAATTTGGAACACGCTGCCTGCTTGGACAGGTACCAGTAAAAAATGGAAACGGTATGGAGAAATTTTGCTGGGCGCCGGAAGTTGGTTTCCGCGATTGCGTAGCCGTTGAGATACCACTGTATGGAACACGTATAGGAAAATGTGTGCTGAGAGAACAGAGTACAGGATACAATAAAATACAGGAAAAGATGGGAGAGAAGAAAGAACTGACGGAGCAGATAGACGTATATAAGACAGATACATATAAGACAGACGCGTATAAAACAAATGCATATAAGACAGAATCCTATAAAACGGAAATGCATAAAACAGAACCATATATACCTTACAGCGGACAGCGCGTGGAATTTACGGCAAAGCAGCAAATATTGGATACAGATGTACACAAAGAATATCAGAACAGACAGCAGAATTCGTATGCAGGAAATGAGTTACAGCGAGAAACGAGTGAACTAAGGAATATAGAGCAGCAAGAAACAGGAGAACATAGTGAGTGGGGGAATACGAGTCGGGAAAACATGCCGCGAGAAACAAGAGAACGCAGCGAATGGGGAAATACAAGTCGGGAAGAAATACAGCGAGAAACAAGAAAAAGCAATGTGTGGGGAAATCCGAGTCGGCAAGAAAATATCAGCAATATTGCCGCAGATAAATGGACACAGTTAATGGAAACTTATCCAAGAGTACATATTTTTCCAGAAGCGCAGTCGGTATTGATTAAACCGAAGGATTTAATTGTGTTGACAGAGAAATATCATGAGATGGCGACGAATTCTTTTGTTTTGCATGCATATTATAACTATCGTCAATTGCTGCTGTTTTGCTATCCAAACGGTGCGGGGAATGGGCAAAATGCAGATGCGCAGCAGCAAGGAAATGGGCAGCCAGATGCAGGCAGCAGAACCAGCGTTCATGCTGCTGACAATAGTTATGGAAGCACACCAAATGCTGCTCAAAGCCAGTCGAAAACAGAATACTACCTTGGCGTGCCGGGGACATATTATGAAAGAGAGTGCCGGATTGCGGAAATGTTTGGCTTCGAGGGCTTTGAAAACGGCGAGGCACGGATGCACGATGAAATAGACCGTGTGGCACATACAGGATGCTTTGGGTATTATATGAAGCGGGTGGAGATATAGGAAGCGGTGATTATACCCCTCGCAACAACGTATTTACATTCCAATTACGGCATATTTGTTCTAGTTTTTTCATGGTTTCTGGGGAATATGCGTGAAATCCTTTTTGGATAACGCCATCGCTTTCTACATAGGATTGCAGATAATATGCTGGTGCTCCCAAAATCCATTTTGCAATTTCCACTAAATCAGCTTCTGTATGAAGTTCCTGTACAACGGTAGTGCGAAATTCATAAGAAAATTCAGCACAATCACTATACATAAGAATATCCACAGATTTTTGGATGGATGTTAATCGCATTTTATTTAAGTCCGCCAATACTGCTGTATTAGCAATAGATGGGTTAGCTGAAGATGTATTGACAGAAGATGTATTGGTTGTAGATGCATCAGGAACAGATGTATTTCGGATGCCGATGGTCTGCGGATATTTTTTTAGAGAATTTTTAATATCCATTGCGCAGTAATCAATTAATCGGTTTTGTATCAACATACGAAGTAGTTCAGGATTAGAGCCATTTGTATCCAATTTAATTTGATACCCAAGCTCCTTGATTTTGGCTAGGAACTTGGGTAAATCTTTATAGAGTGTCGGTTCGCCGCCAGTAATGCAGACACCGCTTAAAACATTGCGCCTTTTTTGCAAAAATGAAAGAATTTCTGCTTCGGTGTAGGTGATCAAACTGCCGTTTTGAAGACTTTCGCTGGCAAAAACAATATCTTTATTATGGCAGAAGGGACAGCGGAAATTGCAGCCGCCGAAAAAGATGGAAGCAGCGATATGTTCAGGGTAGTCTAGGAGTGTGGTTTTGGTTAAGGCAAATATTGGCATAATAAGGATTCCTTTCTGTATCATGGAGTATATTTACTTTGTATCAATGGGAGCATTATCCGTTAATCAGTATAAATAATACGGGAAAAGAAGCCGCAGCCGGAGCAAAATAACGGAAACAATCATTTACAGGTGAGGCAATGCAAGTTAAAATCATAATACCAATCTAAAGCTTCTCTACTCGATTTAGGAACTGTAAATAAATAGACAAGAAAGATGGTAAAGTTTGTTGTTTACAATTCCTTACTATATCATATTGTTAAAAAAATGGCTACATATAATATGGAAAAGAAAAAATCGTATGAATTATTTTTAAAAATAGTAGCCAAACGATACTAAACCGTGCTAAAATGCATATAGAGCCATTTTGTATTACAGAGGGACAGCAGAATGAAAAAGATCGTTTTAATTGGACCGGTTTATCCGTATAAGGGTGGAATCGCGCATTATACAAGTTTAATGTATCAGGCACTTTCTAAGAAATATCAGGTAGAAATGATTTCCTATAAAATGCAATATCCGAAATTCCTTTTTAAAAAAGAGCAGAAAGACTACAGCAATGATATGTTTCGCATTGAACAGACACAATTTTTAATCAATACAGCAAACCCATTTAATATTGCGGCTGTTGCGAGGAAAATTCGGAAATTAAATCCGGATTTGGTAATGATACAATGGTGGCATCCTTATTTTGCGCCTTGTTATTGGATTTTGGAGAGCTTACTTGGAAAAAAATATAAAAAAATGTTTATATGTCATAACGTTTTTCCGCACGAACGTTTTCCATTGGACAAGCTTTTGACAAAAGCAGTTTTAAAAAAAGCAGATTATTTTATTGTACATGCCAAAAGTGACGGGGATGATTTGCTGTCGATCAAGCCCAATGCGCAATTTAGGCAGAATCCACATCCCACATATCATGCATTTCAAGTGCGCAACCTTTCCAAAGAGCAGGCTAGGCAGGAACTGCATAAAACGCAGGAGGAGAAACTGCTGTTATTCTTTGGATTTGTCAGGGAATACAAGGGGTTAAAACATTTGCTGCAGGCAATGCCGATTATCCGGCAGCAGTTGGAAAATGTGAAGTTAATGGTCGTTGGCGCGTTTGGAAGTGATAAAGAGGACTATTTGACGATTATCCGCGAACACCATTTGGAGCAGAATATTGAAGTGATAGACGGGTATACGCCAGATCATGAAGTGGAAAAATACTTTGCAGGCTGTGATTTGGTAGTGCTGCCCTATGAATCGGCAACACAGAGTGGGATTGTCCAGATTGCTTATGGATTTGAAAAGCCAGTGATTGTTACCAATGTTGGCGGGCTGCCGGATGTGGTAATTGAGGGCAAAACCGGATATATTGTACCATCACAACAGCCAAAAGCGTTAGCAGAAGCGATTGTGCGCTATTTCCAGCTACAAAAGGAACAAGAGTTTACGGAAAATGTGCGCAAAGAAGCATACCGTTTTTCGTGGGACAGAATGACAGAAAAGGTTGGCGAGTTGTTGGAAATGGGGGAAGGGAATGCGTAAAACGAAAATATTAATTATATGCAGTCAAGAAATTATATATGAGAGAAATGACGGTGGTAAGAAGTGCAGTTTCCGCAACTATGAACTTTTTCGGCAGGTATTTGGAAAAGAAAATGTATATTTGTTGATGTTTACAAATTGCAAACATCAAAACGAAGAAAATATATATAGAATAACAGCATATAAAACAATTTTTGACAGAGCAGTTAATATTTTGCGTGGTACATTGTTCACGAGTGCGTCAAATGAACAAAGAGTAATAGATTTTATTAAAAAAAACAAAATTGATATTGTCGTTTTTGAACGTTCAATGTTTGGTTCTATGATTAGAAAGATAAAAAAGCAAGGATTAAACTGCAAAATATGGGTGTTTGTCCATAATATTGAAAAACAGTATTTTGAGAATAAAGTTAAGCATCAAAGTATTCTTTTTTATTTGCCATATTTAAAGATAAGAAAAAGTGAAAAGGTGACTTTTGAAAATGCCGATTATATTATGACGTTAACGAATCGGGATGCTTTGTTAATAAAAGAGATATATGGAAAGGATTGTAATTTAATGCTTCCAATGACTTTTTATGATGTGTTTGATCAGAATAGAGTATTTAAAATAAACAGTAATCAAGAGATAAAAGAACTATTATATATAGGAACAATGTTTCCTCCAAACTATGATGGGATGAAGTGGTTTGTACAAAATGTTATGCCAAGGCTGGAAGGGTATCATTTATCAATTGTCGGAAAAAATTTTGAATCTAAGAGGAAAGAATTAGAAAGAAAGAATGTCAGTGTAATTGGAACGGTATCTGCATTAGATAAATATTATTATTCCAATAATATAATGGTAATGCCTATATTTTATGGTGATGGAATGAAGATAAAAACAGCAGAAGCAATGATGTATGGAAAAATAATAATTGCGACAGATGAAGCATTAGAGGGGTATGCAGTGGAAGGAGTAAAAGGGATATACAGATGTAATACAGTGGAAGAATTTCTAATTGAAATTGAAAATGTTTCAAAATATAATAAAGTTGGTTATTGTGATGAGGTAAGGAAGTTGTTTTTGTCAAAATATTGTCTTAATACACAGATAGGAGAATGTAAGAAAAAATGGAGTCCGTTATTGTAGAGGAAGTGTTAAAAAAGAAAGAACTCCCTAAACTTAGTGTAATTTTACCGGTGTTTAATGGGGAGAAATATGTAGAGAGAACGATTTCAAATCTATTAAAATCAACATATCAAAATATAGAATTAATTATTATTGATGATGGTTCCAAAGATAAATCATTGGAAATTTGTAAAAGGTATTCAAATCTGGATACCAGAGTTAAAGTTTATCATAAAGAAAATGAGGGGGTTGCGTTAGCTAGAAATTATGGTTTGAAGTATGCAACTGGAGAATATGTTGGGTTTTGTGATCAAGATGATGAAATATCGAATAAGATGTATCAACAAATGATGGAGCGGATATTAATGGATGGAAGCAATGCAGCGCTTTGTGGTACTTATAGAAAAAAGCAAAACGGTGAAAGCGTTGTTTTTGAAAAATTTAGGGATAAAATATATGACAAAAATGATATAGAAGAAAAGCTGTTGTTGCCGATGCTGTTTAAAGGTTTTGCAGAATATAACAATAAAGAAATTAATATTTATACTTCTATTTGGAAGTGTATTATTTCAAAGCGATTGATAGATGAAAAAAATTTTCAATTTTATGGTTTTATAAATTATGAAGAT
>VSNQ01000027.1 GCA_009774395.1 Lachnospiraceae bacterium | reverse complement strand
GATAAATTACTACTGGAACGGGCAATTATGAATGTGATAGGCAATGCGTTAGATTACTCTCCACCAAAAGGGACAGTTTATGTAGAGGTGCAAAAGCCGGACGACTTTCTACAAATTTCTATAATAGATGAGGGAAGCGGCTTCACGCCGGAAGCCCTACATCATGCACAGGATCAATTCTTTATGGGGAATAAAAGCCGAACCTCCACGATGCACTTCGGTATGGGACTATATATTACAAGCAGCATTATCAAGCAGCATAACGGACAGCTCATATTGAAAAATTCTGATATGACAAAGGGCGCACAGGTTATTTTAAAAATTCCATATTAGAAATTGAGCGGGGCTGTTACAATAAGCTTTGATGATACCAGATATGGTATAAATCTTAGCACAGCGTTAGACTATCTTGTATCCGTTTGTCTTAATGCTACAGCCCCCCTTATTTTTCAAAACTTTAACAAATCTTCAAATTTACAATCTACGATGATGTAAGTTTCCCAACAAAACTCAACAAACAATATCTTGTTTTTCCTTAATAATAATATGACTAAAAACAGCAATCACTGTAAAACAAAAGCCAAGATAATCCCTTTCACAAAAATACTAATACTACTCTCAATTGTTAATTCATATATGTTCCCAATGGGTAAAAATATCTTTTTTTTGACTTATCATTAAATTGATGAATAACAATGTAATGATTCAACCCATTATTATCAATTATAGCAATTGCTGGAAATCTTATATTTTTTAGTTCTGCAATATCTGTCATTTCATACGCATCTGATTGTATTCCTTGTTTCCCTAAAACTATGCTTAAATCGTTCAACGATAACCCTTGTTCTGTATGTGAGATTTTAATATCATTCATAAAATCACGTGGCAAATTTAGCCTGTATTGCTGCATTATTGTTTTTAATACTGCAATCCCACAATCAGTTATATTATTTTACATATTATGATAGTACATTCGTTCCCTTATTCCTTTCAACCTTTCTTATCAAGGTATTCCAGATTTACCAAATATGACTTATGTATACGACAGAAGTCTTGTTCTGGAAGTTCTTTTTCCCAGAATTTCATTGTTCTCCGCACCAGATAATCCCCTGTCAGCGTAACCGCAGTTGTGTATTTATCCTGTGCTTTGATATATTGAATCTGTTTCACCGGCAGGCAAAGTGACATTCCATTTTCCTCTATCTCCAATACCTTACCACAAATATCCGAGAGCGTTTCTTCCAAAACACTCCATAATTCTTTTTGCTTTAATGGCTTAACAAGAAAACGGACAACATTTTTACCAAATGCCTCCATTGCCCGCTCTTGATGACTTGTCATAAAAATAATCCGTGTCTTTTTTCGATGTGTTATAAAATAATCCTTAACGCTGATACCATCCAGATCCGGCATTTCAATATCCAGAAGCAAAATATCAAAATCCTTATCCGATGCAATTAATTCTCTGCCTGACAAAAATATGGAAATATCCACTGAGAGCTCCACAGAACTATCCATAACTGCATTTGTTGCACATGAATCTTTATTTTTCCCTGAAAAAAAGCCTTGCCGTAACCCGCTACGCCTACATTTTTTCTCCTACAATCTTGAAGAAATATCCTGCGCAATCTGAGCACTTATTTTCCTGCATTTCCTTAGATTTATAATATAGCAGATCTAAAAACCTTTTTCCCCAATCGAATTTAATTGACTCACATATATAATACATATATAATAATCTCATACCCAAAAGAAAGAGAACCTAAAATAACCCTGTGTAATATATACTAACGACCGTTAAGATTTTCCAATTTCTGCACAGCCCATATTACATAAGCGGGCAATACGTGCTGTGCAGAAAGGAAAATCTAATCATTCGTGAGTATAAAAGGAATTAAATGGATATTTGAAACAAAGGAAAATGACAGAGAACAAATATTGTTATACAGAAAGGAATTAAAAATATGGCATCAGCATTATCTAAAATTGAAACAGAAACTTATACTGAAGAAGATTATTACAGCCTTGGCGAAGATATTCGGGCAGAACTCATTAATGGGCAGTTCTACTATATGGCAGCGCCCTCTCGGATTCATCAGGAAATACTTATGTACTTGTCAAAAATAATTGCGAATTACATCGATTCAAAAAAAGGCGCTTGCAAGGTCTACCCTGCTCCATTTGCCGTGAAATTAATATATGACAAATCAAATATCGCAGAACCTGATATCAGTGTTATATGTGATCGTGATAAACTTACAGACAAAGGCTGCTTAGGCGCTCCTGATTGGATTATCGAGATCGTTTCACCCTCCGATCCCAAACACGACTATATCACGAAACTGAACCTGTACAACAACGCAGGTGTCCGTGAATATTGGATTGTCGATCCTATGTACAGCAGAGTTTATGTTTACAGTATGGAAGCCAATAACTTTTATGTTAATAGTTATTCCTTTCATGACACGATTAAAGCAGGTATATTTGAAGATCTGTATATCGACTTTTCTAAATTGGATATAGAAATCAAGTAGAGAAATGTCCTTCTCCACTACTCGTACGCTGCCGATGCGCCATGCAATGGCATATTTCCTCTGCATCGACGTGAACATAAACACATAAGCGCTGCCAGCCGACAGCGCTTTAACCTATAAATATTATACTATACAATTTCAGGAACCGTATAATGAACAATACTACAAATATCCTCTCGACCAATTGTTTCAAATTCAACAGTACACTTTAGTTGTTCTTCGATATATTCTTTTTGTACCCTAAGAAACTCTGCTGCATCCGCACTTACCAATGCCAAAATATAATGTACATTATTTTCGTCCAATGTATTTTGTATTTTCATAAAATACTGATAATTTTGTATTTCAAACCGTTTAGGATTCACTTTACATTCATAAAATTCCCCATACTTTAAATTATTTATCCATCCCGCTATATCTATGGTTTCTTTATGAAAAGAATTTCCTTTTCCATATTGAGAAATAATGCGTTTTCCATTTACATATATCCGACAGCCTGTACAAAAAGTATCATTTTTAAAACGCTCTTGAACCATTGCGCCTATCAGTTCTTCAAATAATATACCTCGGTACCTGTGTAATCTTTTGTCTGCATACCTTAATCCCTTTTTCCTATATAGTTCTTCATTATGCCAGCGGATTTCTTCCCCAAAATTGTCATCTAAAATGGTCCAATAAAAATCATATACTTTTTGCGTAAAAACACTATAATCCTTTCTAGCAGTTTCGTCCAGTCTTCCTATTTTGTATGCTTCATATAATTTCAGCAGCTTATTTATATCATATAAAATATGTTCACTATATGTATCAAATGTATTTAGAATTTCACATAGTATTTGTACAAAAATATTATTTTTTATTGCTATTTCTACCACTGGTCTAACATACTTTTCCACACCGAAATATTCATCATCGACACGTTGAAATGTAACTTTCATTATTTTGCTTTCTCCAATGTTTTCATAACATCAATTGTTGGAATCATTATTGGGTGTGGCAGCATTTTTGATGATATTGTATACAAATCTTCTCTAATGTACGACCACAGTATACGGACACCCTGAACTTCCATAAATTGCACTGCCGACTTTTCATCTGTAATTTTTTCTGAGAATTGAAAAACACCAACTTTTTCTTCCTCAAAATAGTAACCATTATTTTCCACACATATTTTTATATATGACTTTCCCATTTTCTCATCAACAACCTCGCCACGTGTTTCTGCCTTAATTCGATATTTCATTCCAGCCTTCTCCAATTTCTTTTCCGCATTAAACCGAATCGTTTCAACATGAACCAATTGTGTTGGAAAAAATACTAATTCTTCCACTTTCATAACGCTATCCCCCATTTCATCCAAAATATATGTTCCCAAACAATCGAGTAGAGGAATGTCCTTCTCCACTACTTACCGCATACCCATGCGCCGCTTCAACGGCATACTTCATCTGCATGGGGCTAGGCACATAAAAAGGAATCCCTAAAGATTCCTAATTCTGCAACAATATATACAATATCATTATTTTCTAAAACAGCTTCTTTACATCCATCTATCTTACCAACTAAAGTTCTTTTCTCACCCATAAATTCATGAAAAAACTCATTCGGAATATGGAATAACTGATCTATCAATTTTTCTGCGCTGTCCATTGAATTAGAAAGCAAAAATTGGTACACATCAATAAATCCCCTTATCCGCTCTTCATCTATGTCTTGTAACTGTTGAATAGTATCTGAAAAAAGTATATAACCGCTCTCTTCAAGCCAGTATTCCAATCTTTTAATTAAATATTTTTCTCTATCGGAACAACCCTTTTCAAATACTTTACAATGAAGCTTCTCTACTGCTTTTATATAAAAGTGTATAAAGTCTAACAATTCGGAGCGATATTTTTTTTTGCTATTTTGCAGATTATCAATTATATACTCTTTTTTCATTTTCCCACCCAGCTTCCTTCTAAAACAGTATTTACATTTTCGTCAAAACTATTAAAAGAAATTGCTGATTTCCATATTTTTTATATTTTATCATATCCGTCAAAGTGCGTCAATCCCAAAATTAAAATTTGATTACATTCACAAAATGGAAGGTTACTTTTCACACTCACGCCAAAGTAGTGGGAATTATGTGCCAAAATGCTAAAAGCTTTTGCTTTTTTACTTTAGCATTTTGTGTGCAAAATTTGTTATAATTCACACCTCAGTAACCTATAAGCTGATAAAGACTGGCATGGGTGTGAATTGTAGCTATGGAAGAGTAATTACAACATTTATGTGCATTTTACAGTTATAGGCAGCAACGCTGTACCTAATGGTACTTATCTTTCTGCCTGCGGCAGAATCACACAAAACCGTGTTCCAATCCCTTCACGGCTGGTAATTTCAAAATGCCCTTGGTGGCGTTCCACAATCCACTTGGCTATAGAAAGCCCTAGTCCCGTTCCGCCGGTGTTGCTGTTTCGCACTGCGTCGGCGCGGAAAAAGCGGTCAAATACGTGTTCTACATCCTGCTGTGCCATACCGATACCATTATCCTGTATTGCAAAAAAGGCAGTGCCGTCTGCCCTGCTGCCTACACGGATAATAATCTCTTCTTTTTCAGCAGTATATTTTGCTGCATTATCAATTAAAATACGTGCCGATTGTTTTAGCATATCGCTATCACAAAAGACTTCGGTGCGCCCTTGTTCTTCGAAACTGTAGTGATGTTTTTCATCTATCATCAGTGATTCCTCATAAACCTCCTTTAAAATATCATTTAGGCAGTGCTGTTTGATGTCAAGGCTCTGGCGGTTAGAATCCCCTCTTGCGAGAAATAAAAGCTGCTCTACCAATTTTTGCATATGGTTGGCTTCATTTTGAATTGCCTCGATAGATTCCGCAAGGATTGCCTCATCGTCTTTTCCCCAGCGGTCGAGCATATTGATATAGCCCTGAATCACCGCTATCGGCGTGCGCAGTTCATGGGAAGCATCCGATACAAACTGCGCCTGCTGTTTGTAAGAAATGCGGATACGCTCTAATAAATTATTTAATGCCGTTTCAATTCCGCGTAACTCCTTGTCATGCATATGAATCCCATCATCAATTGCTTCTACTTTTAGATTGGAAATTGCGTCCTCTAAATTGTGGTATTTCGTTTCGTCAAACGCTAAGTTACTTAGTTCCTGCGCTTTTGCTGCAATTTCATTTAACGGCTTTAATTGTCTGCGCACCTGTCTGGCACCATACAAAGCCATACCTTGCAAATGTACTAGCTGTACAATAACTACAACAAAGCCTGCTATTAAAAACAGTCGCAGCCAAAGTCCGATTTCAATTTCATATAAAATATCATTCTTTGTCGTTCCTACTTGATAATAAATCTTTGCTTTCCAAAATTTCTTCCAGCGAGGCTGCTGGTTATTTTGCTGCTTTTGCGCCGATTCTGCCAAATCGTTTGTTTCTTCTGATGTTTCTTCCCATATAAATGTTCGATATCGCAGCGTACACGTTCCTGTCATCGTTACATCGAGTCCATAAAAAAATATAATGCCAAGCAGTACGCATATTAAAATATCAATCTGCAAATACGCACCAAATCGCTGCCATATACGCCGCACATTAATTTCATTCGCGATCGAAGTCACTTTGATATTGTCTGCTTTCTTTTTCTCATTTTTGATTTCTATATTTTTACTCACTTCACATCATCCTTTATGCAATACCCCACACCCCGCACAGTCTGAATAAGCTTTATATGATATACATTGTCCAATTTACTGCGCAAATACCGCACGTATACATCAATAATATTGGTTTCCCCCATATAATCATATCCACAGACTTTTTCCAGCAACGTATCGCGTGATACTACAATATTTTTGTTTTCCAGCAGCACACGCAGCAGTTCAAACTCCCTGTGCGTCAACTCCACCAGTTCAGCGCCGTAATGTACTTCGTAACGCTTCACATCCATTGTAAGTTCTCCGCAGGTCAGCAGATTTTTGTCGCTGCTTATGCTGCCTGACCGTTTTTTCAAGATTAGCCGTATCCTTGCCAGCAGCTCTTCAATGGCAAAGGGCTTTGTCATATAATCGTCAGCACCACCGTCTAATCCTGCCACTTTATCCATCACTGCATCCCGCGCTGTCAGCAGAATTACTGGGATATCAGAGTTTTTCCGCAGCCTGCGCAGTACCTCAAAACCGTTTAATTCTGGAAGCATAACATCCAGAACCATTAAATCCGCCTGCCCGCTTTGTGCCTTTTCTAATCCCTCTCTTCCGTTTGCTGCCTTTAACACCTGATATCCCTCATGGCGCAGTTCCAATTCGAGAAAACGCCCAATTTTTTCTTCATCTTCAACAATTAATATTGTTGTTGCCATAAATCCCCCTCCATATATGAATATTTACTAAGGAACGGTCAATAAATAACGCATCAATTTGGCTTGTCTAAATGTCCATCTGCAACATCAGATAATCTTGACGCAGCCCGCTACGGCTGCGATTATCTTTTTTGCAGCTGAACATTGATACAGCGTCAAATTAACAAGTTATTTATTTACAATTCCTAACAATTCCATTTCAATATATTTAAACCCTAAAATCCATTTTTACATGGAAAATAAGCATTCCGGAATGACTTCCTAATGCTTATCTCCTGCTTCTGCAGTATTATCTTTTATCGATCTTGTGTATTGGATGTTTGGTTAAACTCATTCTTAATGCTCTCTGCAGCGTCTGCTACATTATCCATAGCCTTATTAATATCCACCGAAACAATATCCGGTCCTGCGAAATGATAACGCATATTGAAGAACAGTCCGACTACCATAAGCGGCAGCACTACCCAGAAAGCAAAAAACAACATCACAACTAATAATGTAATCGGCACTCTAAAAATCTCGTGATTGTCCTGCTCCACACAGAAACTATTGTTGTTGCCCTTGTTAATCCAGCGGATACACCAACTGCAAAACCGCTTAATTGCATCTCCAAACGTTTCTTTGTCTTCTGGCTCTGATTCCATATCGACAGTTTTCTTCTCAAACTGTGTGGAAAAACTAGTATGTTCTGGCCCATGCACTTTACCGTTCTGTTCCAGATAAATCATTGCTTCGAGAATATCCCAGTCACTGTTTTCCAGTGCTCGTTTTGCCTCCTCATATGTTACATTTGTCTTTTCTTTTAATTTTTCTACCTTTTCAAAATTATCCATATTTTTCTCCTTTCTAAACATATGTTGCACAATTTTTACGCATATTTCATGTATTCTTTTCGCATATCTTTTACTTTTTTTATATTCTATAGATATCTTACACATTCCTTATGTCTATATTGCACGTTATGCTCTTACTATACTCTGGATATTTTTTATTTTGTTTCCTTTGATGATACTATCATACTAGATAAACATTAAATAGAAATGCAGCAAAGATTAAAAATAGATTAAAATTAATTTAACCGTCTGATACTTCCCAACATACTATCAGACGGTCAACGATATACACTTATGTATACTGAACGGTAAAAGATTTGCTGTTCGATTACGCCAGCCGCACGCCGCAATTTTTCTTTGTGTTGCTGTATGCCTATTATTATACTTAGGAATTGTCAAAAAATAACTTGTTAATTTGACGCCGTATAAATGTTCATCTGAAAAAAGAATAATCGCAGGCGTAGCGGGCTACGTCAAGATTATCTGATGCCACAGATGGATATTTAGACAAGTCAAATTGAGGCGTTATTTATTGACAGTTCCTTAGCATAGCAAAGAATGTAACAATACACACAATTCTTACAATTTCGCTGCCTGTGCAAGCAGTTGTACACAGCGCTCTAAGCCAAGCTTCCCGCTGTCAAGACAAAGTTCAAAATATTTTGGGTTCCCCCACTCCCATTTCGTAACAGAATTATAAAATCCGTTTCTGCGCTTATCAATTTTCTTTAATACGCTCTCTGCCTCAGATTCCTTAATGCCCTCTTTGTCTATTGCCCTTTTCATACGAGTCTGAATATCTGCATGGATAAACACCCGCAGGCAGTCCTCACGATCCTTTAAAATATGCCCTGCTGCACGCCCTACGATAACACATCCGCCTTCTTCCGCAGCACGCTCAATAATACTCTTTTCCTCAGCAAACAATTTTTCTGCCATAGGTAAATGCTTATCATTGGAATTGCCGCCAAACGGTGTCTTAGAAAGATTAAAAATCAAACTTCCTGAACTTGTTTCCTCCAAATTTTCAATGTAGATAGGCGGCGTTTTTAAATTCGCAGCAGCCTCATGCAGAATATTGTGATCAAACAGCTTATAACCCAATTCCTCTGCCAGCTTTCTCCCGATTTCATTTCCTCCACTTGCATATTGACGCTCAATTGTAATAACACGATACATACCAACTCACTCCTTTCCTACAGAATCCGTATTGTGTTGCTACGGATTTCTATAATTTACATTATACCATGTTTTTGTCTTCCATTAAACACTTTTTTACAAATTTTGCTGTGACGTCTTTGCTTCTACTCCCATATACTCCCGAATTAATGGGGGTATCTGTGACAGCATATTGTCGACATCCTCAAACATAGCACTCTTTGTTGTTCCAAGACTGTTCGCATAGTTAATATGACGCACCACTTCCTGATACTGTGTTTTTGTCTGCTCAAAATACCCACATAATGCTTCCAAAGAAGTTTTCGAATCATCAATTACATCTGATATTTCTGTCTGCACCGTTGATGCACCCTCGGCTGCCTGCGTAATTTGATCAAACACATTGTATGTTTCATCTACCTTATTCAGACTTTGCTCCAACGCTTGCAACGAATTGGTAATACTTAAGTTTAATTTATCCGTTCCTTGTTCTACATCATTGATACCAACATCCACCGCTCCAACTAAACTTTTAATTTCATCCGCCAGATGCTTTACCTCCTCCGCAACAACGGCAAAGCCTCTGCCCTGTTCGCCTGCCCTTGCTGCTTCAATCGAAGCGTTTAATGCAAGAATATTGGTCTGATTCGCAATGGCTACAATCTTACTAGTACATGACTTTATCTCTTTTACTGACGCTTGAAAATCCTCAAATGTACTTTCCATCTCACCAAAATGCGATTTCACCTGCAAAGAACTATTCTTTAATTCTTCCACTTCTCCCTGCGCCTGAATAACCGACTGGGCAATCTCACCTTTTACTGCACCAAACTGCCCCGAAACCTCGTTAATATTTAGAAAAGCCTGTTCAAAATCATGCAGTTTTTCCTGGAAAATCTCTGCTTCTTTTAAGACGTCACCAAATGAAGCGCTTACACGGCTAAGCTCTTCCAAAGAAGCAACCTCTTTTTGTACCAGATCTTGCTGATAATCCTTTAAACTATCTGTTACATACAATATCGGATACAGGCTGTTTTCCTTCACAATCTCCTGGGTTTTCTTTTTAAAAATCATACTTTCTCCCATCTGCGCATTTCTATACGCGTTCTAAATAACCAAAATTGTAACAGTTCAGATAACCCATTGAACTATTACGTATCCAGCCATTGGAAATCGCTTCGCGATGGGCTGGATACCTCCAACCACTACATTTTATTACGGTCAGCGCAGTAAATGCGCAGACCTACCTGAACTGTTACCCTAAATTTCTCTATTCAAATACTACACAAGTCATAGACTGGTTCACAAATCGATTGTTATAATGCTCTCCATATCCCACAAGACCAGCATGGTTTCCCAAAGTACTCATATCACGCAAATAATCGTCCATATATTGATTGTCGGTAAACAACAGATACCGAAACAGACAGTTTACAGAAAATACTGCTGAAATCTTAGTAAAGTCCTTGCGAATTGTTTGAATTGTATTCCTTACAATCGCCTTATAGTCCCCTAATTCCAACATAATCAGCACATCTGAATCATTTACCTGACGAAAACACGCCAATGCATCACCTTTTACTTCTTTAATAGAAATAATACAAATTTCATTGCCATGCACTCTGCCAAATGGATTTTTAAACGTCTGCGTTAATATCTGCTCCTCTGTCACGTGCAAAATATCTTGATAAACGCGCTTCGCAGACTTTCCGTTTAGTTCTCCAAGAAGATAGTTTTCCTTATCCGTACCAGATGCGATAAAACGGTATTTTCCCATTGGATGATAAATATTTTCTTTATATGCCTTGATTTTGCCGCCGTCATTTTTTACCAGTGCATAAGCAACTGCATCATTATAAACTTTACCATTAGCGGATACTCTGCCGCCATCTCCTGTACCACCTACCAAAGAAATATTTTTATGTTTGAGCACACTGTAAATGGTGGTTAATACACAAGCATCATTTCCCGAACATAAATCAATGCAAATCGTGTCTTTTTGTGTTCCGTTCACTTTGCTGACATCACGCTGCAGACGCTCAATATATTTCACTGGGGTAGTAGAAACTCTTTCCAATACATTAGCGGCAGCGGTTACGCCGTCCCAGAATGCCACTACACTCACGCCCTTTTCAACGACCTTCGTATCATAACTCATACCAATACAGCCGATGCTGGGAACATGGGGAAATAATCGTTCTAACTCTTTTACGTGTTCTTCAAACTGATCGCCGTTAGACAACAGTATAATTAATTGCGGATTCTGCAATCCTTTGACAGCTTCCCTTAAATTTCCGTTCTGGCTTTTACCAAAAAATTGTTTCATTGTGCTGTTCCTTTCTGTTAAAATTCCTCTAAGATAATTATGAAAAACCCCCTTGCTTTTTGTGGAAACTACCCCGCCACAAAAAGAAGGAGGTTTTCAGGATTCCCCGCCTGAGCCGCCAAAAGCTTATTATGGTTTTAGATGGCTGTACAAAATATCCATTTTTCCATAGTCCGTCGTAATCTCCAAAATAACGCTGTTGGTAATATTGTAATCTGTTTCATTGTAATCATGTGTATATAAGCTGTTAGTAAAACGAATCCCACCTGTCCCATTATCATCAATCGCACTCATTGCATATGTAGAAATAATACTGCCAATTTCCATAAGCGCCGATTTCTCAATATCATCCAAATGGTTTACATCCGCAAGCACCATACCACTGATTTTATGATATAAATACTCCGCAAGCTCACTCGACATTCCATACAAAAACAAATGTTTACTTTTTCCTTCTGCTATTGTCCTAACAATAGCAGCACCTGCTACGTCACCTTTATAAATACAGCTTTTCGTACCCCGAATCGGTATACTGTACATCTCAGTAAGCAGTTTGTTTGCCACACTTTGAATAAAACTGTCTATATCGGCATAGGATTCCATCTCCTGTAGAGGAATATTTTTAACAATCTTCCTGTCGCAGATGCACACATGATTCACAAGCCACGCCAGAAGTGTTCCAATAAAGCTTTTCAATGTCTTTGCAGAAAAATCATTGTTAAGCTGCTCTTTATACACAAGTACCGTATTTTTAAATTCCTCATGTATTTTATGATGCTGCTCATAACTTACATATTTTCTATCTCTCTGCAATCTCTCCTCTGCTTCAAAATGCGTAATTGTGTATCCAATAAGGAAATCTATAATTTCCATGCATTCCCGTCTATTAGTTTCCTCATTGCCGCTCTTAGCAATCTCTAACAAATTCCCAATTTTGTCGAATAACTGACGATGCTGTTCATCAATTTTGTCAATTCCGACCTTGTATTCATCTTTCCATAAAGTCGCCATAATCTATCCCCTTTTCCGTGTATTGAGATTATTCTCTTTTCGTATTGAACATATAATTTATTCAATTTTGTGTTCAATATGAAAATATTATAACATCACTTGGAAAATTTATCAAGAGTAACCCAAAAGGGCAGCAAACTTTTCGTCTGTGCCCTTTTAGCGTTCGTGTTTTGTAGTTATATTTATATAGGAAATTATTCAACATCCGCCAGCGCCAGCATATCTTCCTCGCCTGTTCGAATCTTTACTACCTTACCGACATTGTAGACAAAAATCTTTCCATCACCGATATGTCCTGTGCAAAGTACCTTCTTTGCTGCTTCAATCACTTTCTCTACTGGAATGCTTGCAACAACAACCTCCACCTTTACTTTAGGAAGCAGCGTCGCATCCACTTCTGCACCACGGTACTTTTCTCCAGCTCCCTTTTGAATACCACAGCCCATTACTTGTGTTACCGTCATACCAGTTACGCCAATATTGTTCATCGCTTTGCGCAGCACATCATATCTTGCTAATTTCGCAATAATAACTACTTTATAAATACCACTTCCAGCGGAAACTTCTTTAATTGCTCGCTGCACTTCCTCATGATGCACATAAATGCTTGATTCTGCTGCTGCACCACTTTCACTGCTAAGCTGTGTATCACTGCCGAGCTGTGTATATTCGTTTTCTTCCATAATCATGGTGTTGGAAATATCCATCATACTAAATCCTGCATAAGCAGAAGGAAGTCCATGCTCCGTTGCATCCAGTCCCACAATTTCCTCCTCCTCCGTAACCCGCAGTCCAAATATTGCCTTAATTACAAGGAATGTGATTGTGATTGTGACAGCCGTCCATGCAATTACGCACACCATACCGATTAACTGTTTGCTCAGCAGACTGAAGCCGCCGCCATAGAATAAACCGGTAAATTCTTCATTTCCGGGTGCCGCAGTTGTGGCAAATAAACCAACCGCAATCGTTCCCCAGATACCATTTAAACAATGAACCGCAACCGCACCAACTGGATCATCAATCCGCAGCACATAATCCAAAAGCCATACGCCAAACACCACCAGCAAACCTGCTACTGCACCGATAATAATAGAGCCGAATGCATCCGTAACATCACATCCTGCTGTAATCGCCACAAGCCCCGCAAGGGAAGCATTTAAACTCATAGAAATATCTGGTTTTCCATACTTTACCCAGGTAAACACCATACATACTACTGTTGCAATTGCTGGTGCAATCGTTGTTGTTACAAAAACAGAGCCAAGCTGCTCTACAGAAGTACAAGCCGCACCGTTAAAACCATACCAGCCAAGCCAAAGGATAAACACGCCAAGAGCACCAACAGTCAGATTATGCCCCAAAAACGCATTGACTTTTGTAATCTTTCCGTCCTTTTCCTTTGTAAACTTACCAATACGAGGCCCGAGCATCTTCGCACCAATCAAAGCAGAAATGCCACCCACCATATGTATTGCGCAAGAGCCTGCAAAATCATGAAATCCCATCTGTGAAAGCCAGCCACCGCCCCAAATCCAATGCGCTTCAATCGGATAAATTAACGCCGAAATCACGCCGGAATATACACAATAAGAAAGAAATTTCGTCCGCTCTGCCATAGCACCGGAAACAATTGTCGCAGTTGTCGCACAGAATACTAAATTAAATACAAAGTTTGACCAATCAAAATCAGCATAACTTGTAAAAATATCAAAACCCGGCTTACCGATTAGACCCACCAAATCCTCACCGAACAGCAGCCCGAAACCGATAAGAATAAATGTACATGTGCCAATACAGAAATCCATTAAATTCTTCATGATAATATTTCCTGTATTTTTCGCTCTTGTAAAGCCAGCCTCCACCATTGCAAAACCAGCCTGCATCCAAAACACCAGTGCAGTTCCAATTAAAAACCATACACCGAATAATTGTTCATTGATAACACTTAAAATTTCCTCAGTCATAACAATTCCTCCTCATACTGTCAATTTGCAAAAACAGGTGCATTGTATTTACCGCGGATTTTTAAATGTACCTATTCGATAAAGCAGGGTAAGCGAAAAATATTTCTCTCACCTGCCTGCTACGCAGTCTGTACACCGCTTTTGCGGCATCGTTCTACCACACAAATCTGCATGGGGCTGCGCAATCGAGCAGAGAAAATTTATCTTCCCTACTCGTGCACCGACGCGGGCAGCTTTAGCTGCATATTTCCTTTCCGCGTCCGTGTGCATAAAAAAGGTGCTATGAGAGTTCTTCTCACAGCACCTTTGCTTTATGTTTGTTATCATACCATTAGATCAGACGGTTGTCAAATACTTTTTTCGTTTTTTTCCAAATTATCCAAAAAAAGACTATTCAGCGCACAAAACGATCTTCTTTTTATAATCATATAAACTATATATTCCCTTAACTCTAGATCCTACTTTCTTATCCGATACTCTAAATACTGCGTTCCCTCTGTCTGCTGGTTGGTTATTGCCGTAAATCCCAGCTTTTCACACAATTTTCTTGACGCAGTATTTTCCGTATGTACTATAGCTCGATAGTCCTTATGTTCCAGTTCCTGCATACCATATGTAAGGATTGCACTGCACGCTTCATACGCATATCCCTTATGCTGATAAGGTTTTCCAAGCATAAAGCCAAGTTCCAGCCCGTTATAACCCTCTTTGTATTCTAATCCGGCTCTGCCGATTAATTCGCCGCTCTCCCGCAACACAATGCCCCACATCCCATATCCATAAAAGCCATATATATTTTTAATATACTCGCTTGTATACTCTATTTCCTGCTGTATATCCTCAAAAAGCGGCTCCATGTACTTAGTTACCGATGCATCTGCATACAATTCATACAATCTCGGCACATCCTCGACCGTAATTTCGCGAATTGTAAGCCTGCCTGTTTCTATTAGTATCCAAGGAAGCCCCATTGTCCTCCTATATACCTTATCCATATACTCCGCATCAATATCGCTTAACTTTTCCACACAAAATGAACCATTAGGAAAACTATCATTGCGGTTATTTTCATTCAAATACACAATATATGGAATATGATTTGCAGCATAATACGCCGCTTCCGAAGGTCTTTGCGTTATTTTAACCATAAAAACTCCTCGTATAGATTTCGTTCTCACGTCAATGCCGTGGTAAGATTATTGTACTATATTTCACCAAAAAATCAATTGCAAAAACGACAAATATTCCAATCCTGCTTGTGTTTATTCTATAAAACAGATATAATATTTCTTATAATAAAGAAAAAGGAGATTTAAACTATGGCACAAAATCCTATTGTTACAATTGAAATGGAAGGTTTTGAGATGGAAGGCAGTGAAACGGGAAACGGCGGTATTATTAAAGCCGAACTATATCCCGAAATTGCGCCAAATACGGTCAATAATTTTATCAGTCTGATTCAAAAAGGCTTTTACAATGGTCTGATTTTCCATAGGGTTATCAATGGTTTTATGATTCAAGGCGGCTGTCCCGATGGAAATGGCATGGGCGGCCCCGGCTATTCTATTAAGGGCGAGTTTTCGCAAAATGGCTTTGAAAATAATTTAAAGCACACAGAAGGCGTACTGTCCATGGCAAGGAGCATGGTACCGGATTCAGCGGGGAGTCAGTTCTTTATTATGCACAAGACAAGCCCGCATTTGGACGGCGCTTATGCGGCATTTGGGAAAGTGATTGAAGGTATGGAAGTGGTGAACCGCATCGCTGAAACGCCGACCGATTCTTCTGATGAATCGCTAAACCGTCAAATAATTCCTTCCGACAGGCCACTCAAAGATCAAGTGATGAAAAGCGTTACGGTTGATACGTTTGGTGTGGAGTATCCCGAACCGGAGAAGTGTTAAAGCACCTCTTTACTCTTTCCAAAGTTGAAATCCTAATTATGTTGAGCCCGTCACAATTTGTTCATATATCTTTTGAAAAATGTTCAATAACTTAACATGATTTAGACACGAAAAGCCTATATACTATTAACATAAGGCAAGCAAAGAAAACTCCTTATAAAATAACAACAGTGGTTACTTTACTTAAATAACTTTTTCATAATAAATGCCAAGTAATCTTGTGGTTACTTGGCATCCTCCCTTTTAAATAAGTTTTCAATGAAAGCCCCGCGTATGTAAAATACGCGGGGCTTTCGCTTTTGGAATGAAAACTCTTTTACCCTTATTATGCTTTGCTGATAAATTCACCGCTTGTAATGCGGCCGCCGTAGCTTCCGGGAGTAATATGCTCGCCAAGTACGCTGTGAACTCCTCTTTTATTATAAGAATAAAGCAGAAATCCTTCGCACCTGTCTGCGTCAAGCCTGTCATAAACTGTCAGATTCTCGGGCTGTGCCTTTCTGCCATACTTTGTTAACTGGTATTTTGCACTGGGATCTGCCTCAAGTATTTTTTGCAGTGCCTCTTCATCCATTGCTGCATTGTCTGACAATTCCGATCTTGCATTTGCAAGCTGGCTCTCTTCCGCCACTGCCATATACTCTGCCATCTGCCTTGACATTTGTTGTGACATTTGCTTTTTTTGTCCGCTGCGGGATTTGGTGTATACATCCTGCTTCATATACATATCAACCGCATTCGGTGTTCCGGTCATGTATGTGCCAATCGCCGCTTCAATGGACAATGCTCCCTCTGGACGCCCCCGAAACTTTGTAGCACGAGGATTGCTTTGTGCAGTCTGAATGCTGTCTATCCGAGAAAGTCTTTGCAGAATAAGCTCACGTCTTTTATTCATATGCGTCACCTCCATGTGACTGTCAAAAATAAGCTTATCTTAATCCAAAAAAACGGTTTTAAGGAAGCTTGTTAATGAAGTAAATTCCCTTTTACTTTATTTTCTCCCCTAAGAGCACCTTCCTGTTTTATGCGCCGCGCTGCAGAAAAATACAATTCGCTTTCATGCAGTGCGCTCCTTCCGCATTTTATCAAGAAGAAGAGTTATAGTATATATCGACAGATTTCTCAAATTCTTTAGGCTTAGTCACTTTTTATTTTTTTTGCCGCTGTCTAATTTCATGGTTAGTGATATCCGCTTTTTTGCTATATCAACATCTAAAACCTTAACCTCCACAATGTCCCCAACACTTACGGCTTCAAGCGGATGCTTAATAAATCGATCGGTAATCTGCGAAATATGCACAAGACCATCTTGATGCACGCCAATATCCACAAATACGCCAAAATCAATGACATTTCTAACAGTACCCTTTAAAATCATATCTGGCTTTAAATCTTTCATATCAAGAACATCGCTGCGCAATATCGGCGCTGGCATATCCTCGCGCGGATCTCTTGCGGGTTTCTCTAGCTCCTTTAAAATATCTGTAAGCGTAATTTCTCCAATCCCCAGTTCTTCCGCCATTTTCGTTTTATCTTTTACGCGCTTTTCCAATCCGCCTGCTGTAGTGTCTGCATTATTTATGACAGCATTGTCATTTTTATTGTCTATTTCCATTGTAATGCTGCCCATAGCCGCCGCTAGTGCCTTTCCCATTGCTGTATTGGTATTTTTAATAACAATATTGGATTTAGAGTTCTTTTTATTTTTGATATTGGATTCCTGTTTGGTCTTGGAAGGCTTTGTTTTAACAGCCGCTTTCTTTTGGATTTCCTTTAACTCCTCCATTGAAATATGCAGTTTTTCCAATAATTTCATCGCTGCATCATAGGATTCCGGATGAACACTGGTGGCGTCAAGTGGATTGTCACCATCTAAAATCCTTGCAAATCCAGCACACTGCTCATATGCCTTAGGCCCAAGTTTTGCTACCTTGAGTAACTGTTTCCGATTGGTAAATCTGCCGTTTGTTTCACGGTAATCCACAATATTTTTCGCAATTGTCTTATTAATACCAGAAATATATTCCAAAAGCGATGCAGATGCTGTATTTAAGTCAACGCCGACTTTGTTTACGGACGCCTCCACAACGCCGTTTAACGCTTCACTAAGCTTCTTTTGGTTCATATCATGCTGATACTGCCCTACACCAATGGATTTGGGATCTATTTTTACCAATTCTGCTAAAGGGTCTTGCAGGCGTCTTGCAATAGATGCGGCGCTTCTCTGCCCTACATCAAACTGCGGAAACTCCTCTGTTGCCAGTTTGCTTGCCGAATATACGGAGGCACCAGCTTCATTGACAATTACATATTGCAAGGGTGTATCCAATTCCTTAATTAATTCTACAATCACCTGCTCCGATTCGCGGGAAGCAGTACCATTTCCAACAGATATGATATCCACATGATATTGGCTAATTAATTTTTTGAGTTCTTTTTTTGCTTCCTCCACTTTGTTCTGTGGCGCAGTAGGATAGATAACCTTGGTATCTAGAACTTTGCCTGTCGCATCAACAACTGCAAGTTTACAGCCTGTCCGAAATGCTGGATCCCAGCCAAGCACTACTTTTCCGGCAATCGGCGGCTGCATTAAAAGCTGTTCAAGATTCTTGCCAAATACAGAAATTGCACCATTTTCTGCATTTTCCGTCAGTTCATTGCGAATATCCCGCTCTATCGCAGGTGCTATCAAACGTTGATAACTGTCCGCAATTGTTTCTTTTAACGCAGGCGTTGTATTCTCATTTTCCTTTGTAATTACTTTTGTTTCCAAAAAACGCAAAATACGTTCTTCCGGCGCTTCGATTTTTACATTTAGAATTTTTTCATTTTCGCCGCGGTTTAGCGCCAGTACCCGATGCCCTGCCACTTTATTCACTGCTTCCTCGAAATCATAATACATTTCGTAAACGCTCTCAGCTTTCTCGTCCTTTGCCTGACTGGTTATTTTGCCCTCCTCATAGGTTGCCTGACGGATATACGCCCTGTAATCCGCATCATCGGATATCATTTCCGCAATAATATCCATTGCTCCCTGCAAAGCTTCCTTTCCATTATTAACCTCTTTCTCAGGATTGACATAGCATTCTGCTTCTTCGCTCAAAGGCTTCGTGGTTTCCTGTGCTAAAATAATATCTGCAAGCCCTTCTAAACCACGCTCTTTGGCAACACTCGCCCTAGTCTTGCGCTTTGGACGATAAGGACGATATAGATCCTCTACCACCACCATAGTTTCCGCCGCCAAAATTTTCTCTCTTAGTTCGTCGGTCAGCTTTCCCTGCTCCTCAATGCTTCCAAGCACTTGCTCCTTTTTTTCTTCCAGATTTCTTAAATAACTAAGCCTTTCATTTAAGTTGCGCAATACCTCATCATTAAGCGAACCCGTGACTTCTTTGCGGTAACGGGAGATAAACGGAATGGTGTTTCCCTCGTCTATCAATTTAACTGCAGCTTCAACCTGCCACTTTTCCACATTTAATTCTTCCTTCAGCTTC
This sequence comes from Lachnospiraceae bacterium, assembly GCA_009774395.1. Lineage (GTDB taxonomy): Bacteria > Bacillota > Clostridia > Lachnospirales > Lachnospiraceae > COE1. The sequence goes on along the minus strand of VSNQ01000027.1, from coordinate 20,621 downwards.
AGTATAATATCCATAAATCTGCATTTCCCTTTCTTATTTTGTTTCTGTTTTTTACATTTCTTTTTGCACAATAACACAGTACTGCACAATCCTTATCTATTATAAGACAAATAGCATGTTCGTTCAAGAAAAAAGATCACAGAAATTCCAAAATATATCAGAGAAAAAGTAACAGTTCAGATAACCCATTGAATTGTTACGTATCCAGCTATTAGAAATCGCTTCGCGATGGGCTGGATACCTCCAACCACTACATTTTATTACAGTCAGCGCAGTAAATGCGCAGACCTACCTGAACTGTTACAAGAAAAAAACTATTTATTAGAACATTGTTTTATACGAGAAAACATGATACAATACTTATTAATATTATTATGCACCGGAAGACTGCCTTATGTTTTCCGAATACAAGTCAGAAAGGATTTTATGCTATGAACCAACATAAGAGTATTACAGAATTAAAATTTATATCGCGGATGCAGATGAATGGCAAGATGGGCATTCTTATTGCTGCTATGTTTATTGAAGTAATTATCTCCACGCTTGCCCCTTTTCTTGTCAGCAGAATGATTCCAATTACTTCTAATTTCAGTCTTATATTATACTATATTGTAACATTTATCGTCCAACTGCTTATTTACGTGCTGCAAGTCGGCGTCTGCCTGTTTCATTTGCACGTTGCGTGTGAAATGCCTTGTCAAATTTCAGATTTGTTTTATGGATTTAAGAACAGTCCGGATAAAGCCATTAAACTTGGACTATTTTTTACCTTGATTAACTTTGTGTGTATGATACCCAGCTATTTTGTACAGCCCGATGTTATCCCTATATTAAGGCAACTTGCAACTTCTTCAAGCGATAATATTGAATTGTTGCAAATGCTTTATTCCGCAATGCTTCCTTCCCTTTTGGTGTTCCAGTTGTGTTCTTTGGTATATTTTATTGTTACAATATCTTTTTTTCCTGCATTGTATATGATTTTAGATTTTCCAAAAGATAATATTACCACCATTCTTAAACGATGCTGGAAAGTAATGAGCGGAAACCGCTTGCGCTATTTTATATTAAATTTAAGCTTTGTTCCCATGATATTATTAAGCCTTATTTTATGCGGTATTCCTTTATTATGGATTATTCCCCATATGCAGGTATCTTTTGCGAATTTTTATCTGGATTTAATCACAAATAGACCATCACAAAATAACGTTTCATAGAAAAAACACGACCCCTTTTAATTGGGGGTCGTGCTTTTCCATTTCAAATATGCATTGATAAATCCATCTAAGCTGCCATCCATCACGGCATCTACATTTCCAGATTCAAAATTGGTTCTATGGTCCTTTACCATAGTGTATGGCTGCATTACATACGAGCGAATCTGATTTCCCCAGCCGATTTCTTTCACTTCACCGCGAATATCCGAAAGTTTCTCAGCATTTGCCTCCTGTTTTAGCAAGAACAATTTCGCCTTCAGCATCTGCATTGCTTTGTCCTTATTTTGAAATTGCGACCGTTCGTTTTGACACTGTACTACAGTTCCAGTAGGGATATGTGTAATACGAATAGCAGAAGATGTCTTATTAATATGCTGTCCGCCCGCCCCGCTGCTTCGGTAGGTGTCGATGCGCAGATCATCTTCATTAATTTCCACATCCAAATCTTCTTCAATATCCGGCATAACATCCAGCGATACAAACGAAGTCTGTCGTTTCCCCTGCGCATTAAACGGCGATATCCGCACAAGCCTATGCACACCCTTTTCTGATTTCAGATATCCATAAGCATTCTCGCCGTTTACCTGAAATGTTATGGACTTAATCCCAGCTTCATCGCCGTCAAGATAGTCTAAAACATCAATTGTAAACGATTTTTTCTCTGCCCAGCGTGTATACATACGATAAAGCATCCCTGCCCAGTCACAGCTTTCTGTACCGCCTGCACCAGCGTTTAACTTTAATATCGCATTGCACTTGTCGTATTCTTCGGATAAAAGCGTACTGATACGCAATGCCTCAAATTCCGTAATAAAGCTGTCTAGTTCCTCTCGAATTTCAGGAATCAGTTCTGCTTCCTCTGCTTCATATCCCATCTCTATCAGAGTTTCAATATCCTCGTACTTTGTTTTCAACCCATTACATTGGTCAACAGTGCCTTTTAACTGCTTTAATTCCTTCATCTGGCGATTGGAACGGTCAGGATCATCCCAAAATCCCGGCGCTTCCATTTCCCGCTCCAATTCTTCTATCCGTTTCTCCTTGCCAGCGAGGTCAAAGTGAATCCCTCACTTCCGCTAATGGACTTTCGTAGGTCTGTAACTCTTGTTTCATCTGGTCGAGTTCTACCATTGCGTTCACCACCTTTATTATTATGATTCAAAATCTTTAGCTTTAAATATCCCTTATACAATACAGCTAATTTTGTTGCGTTTCTTTAAGAATTTCTGCCACAGCACTGTTTATATTTCTTACCGCTGCCGCAAGGACATGGATCGTTTGGATAAACCTTCGCTTCCTTTTTCACAGGGCCTTTCTGCACGGAATCATCCTTATTCGTTCCCGTTACTTTTGCCACTTCCTCGCGCTCTACCTTTTGTTCTACCTGAACATGGAGCAGAAGACGCACAGTATCCTCTTTAATATTAGACGTCATTGCGTCAAACATCTCATACCCATTCATCTTATATTCTACAAGCGGATCGCGTTGTCCATATGCCTGTAAGCCAACACCTTGGCGCAGTTGATCCATATCATCAATATGATTCATCCACTTGCGGTCAATCACTTTTAATAAAATAACGCGCTCAATTTCACGAATATTTTCTGGTTCTGGGAATTCTGCTTCCTTGCTTTCATACAACTTAACTGCTTCCTCTTTTAATTGATGCTTTAAGCCGTTTTTTGTCTTCTTATCTACTCGGTCTAAAATCACAGGACGAATCGGAACTACTGGAAGCAGCAACGTATTTAATTCATTAAAATCCCATTCTTCTGGATCCATGTCATCATTAATTGCTGTATCTACAGAACTTTCCACAATATCGGTTATCATCTTGTATATAGCATCCCGCATACTCTCACCATCTAGTACACGACGGCGCTCCTCGTAAATTATTTCACGCTGTTCGTTCATTACTTGATCGTATTCCAGCAAGTTCTTTCGGATACCAAAGTTATTGTTCTCGATTTTCTTTTGCGCATTTTCAATGGCGCTGGTGAGCATCTTATGCTCAATTTCCTGCCCCTCTGGAATACCAAGCGTATTAAACATACCAATTAACCGCTCTGAACCAAATAAACGCATTAAATCATCTTCCAATGAAATATAGAATTTCGAGGAACCGGGATCACCCTGACGTCCGGAACGTCCCCTTAACTGGTTGTCAATACGTCTGGACTCATGGCGTTCTGTACCAATAATCATTAGACCACCTGCTGCCCGTGATTCTTCGTCCAGCTTAATATCTGTACCTCGTCCTGCCATATTCGTAGCTATCGTAACCGCGCCATGCTGTCCTGCATCCGCTACAATTTCCGCTTCCAATTCATGAAACTTCGCATTTAAGACTTTATGCTGAATCCCACGCTTTGTAAGCATTTTACTAAGTTCTTCACTCGCTTCAATGGTAATCGTACCAACCAATACTGGCTGTCCTTTTGCATGTGCCTCCTGTACCGCTTCTACAATGGCATGAAGTTTTTCTTTTCGTGTCTTATATACACTATCCTGCTGATCCACTCTGGCAACCGGACGGTTTGTAGGGATTTCCACTACATCCATACCATAAATATCACGAAACTCTTTTTCCTCTGTCAAAGCAGTACCTGTCATACCACATTTTTTATCAAATTTATTGAAGAAATTCTGGAATGTAATCGTTGCAAGCGTTTTGCTCTCGCGCTTCACTTTTACATGTTCTTTTGCTTCAATCGCTTGATGCAGTCCATCCGAATAACGGCGTCCTGGCATAATACGCCCTGTAAACTCATCCACGATTAATACCTGATCATCTTTGACTACATAATCCTGATCACGGAACATTAAATTATGTGCACGCAGTGCTAAAATAATATTATGCTGAATTTCTAGGTTTTCAGGGTCTGCAAGGTTTTCAATCTGGAAAAATTTCTCTACCTTTTCCACACCTGCCGCAGTTAAATTTACCACTTTATCCTTTTCATTTACGACAAAGTCACCTGTTTCCTCCTGCTCAATGCCCATCATAAAATCCATCTTTGTCATTTCGGGCACATCCTCGCCGCGTTTGAGTTGTCTGGCTAAAATATCGCAAACCTCATAAAGCTTGGTGGATTTGCTGCTTTGACCTGAAATAATCAGCGGCGTTCTCGCCTCGTCAATCAGTACAGAGTCTACCTCGTCGATAATCGCATAATGCAAATCACGAAGTACAAGCTGCTCTTTGTAGATAACCATATTGTCACGCAAATAATCAAACCCCAGTTCGTTATTGGTAACATACGTAATATCACAGCCATAAGCTTCCCTGCGCTCCTCTGGCTTCATATCGTTGAGCACAACGCCCACCTTTAAGCCAAGGAACTCATGTACCTGCCCCATCCACTCCGCATCTCGCTTCGCAAGATAGTCGTTTACGGTAACAACATGAACCCCCTTCCCCTCTAATGCGTTTAAATACGCCGGAAGCAAGGCAGTCTGTGTCTTACCTTCACCTGTTTTCATTTCTGCAATACGACCTTGGTGGAGAATAATACCACCGATAAGCTGCACCCTATAGTGTTCCTGATTTAATACACGCTTAGCGCCCTCGCGAACCACCGCATAAGCCTCTGGAAGAATCTCATCAAGACTTGTCCCGTCTGCAACTCTTTTCTTAAACTCCGCCGTCTTTGCCCTTAGCGCATCATCGGTGAGCGTTCCCATTTCTTCCCTATAGCCTTCGATCTTCTTAACAATAGGTTCGATTCTCTTTAATTCGCGTTCACTATGCGTGCCAAATACCTTATTAATAATATTCATTTTTTACTCCAATCATAAAAAGTCCTTATTTACCAGCACCACGGCACTGAAAAAATAGCATAAATCCGTCAATACAACGATGCTACTTAATAAGCTACAGATTATTGTAGCAGATAAGACGCATAAATTCAATGTTTTTAAAATGAAGAATTTATAGTATGTAAAAAAATACGTAATTATCCATTATTATTCAGCCTGGAATTTTGCACTGCACTGTAAAATTCATAAGAACGCATTATAATTGAAATACAGGAAAAATATATTTCTGGTTGACTTTGGTATGTTCTGGCAACTATAGCAAATGGCATAAAGGATTGCGCATTTGAGATTTGGTTAGGATCAATAGTGACTATGCATACGAGAAACGATATCATATTTTTATCTTGGAAGGGAGGGGGAAAGCCATATGACATTGACCAATAAGGGTTTATTGGCAATATTGAAATTATTGGATGTAAAATTAAACACGAAATTTCAGACAGAACTACAGCCTATTAAAGATGAAATTCAGGATATAAAAGTTGAAATTAGGAATTGATGAGTTATTAATTGCTATCATCCTTCCTCCCTACAAGGGAGCTTTTTTCACAAACTGCCAAACAGAAAATCCTCCACATTCCTTTACAATACAAACTTCTATTATACTATATTCTGTATTGTAATTCTGCTGAAAATATAATAACTCTATATCTACATTATATTTTGCTGACTTTACATAATAAACGTTTTCTTTATTGTACTCGTGAACGCATTTACTTGCTGCTTTTTGTCCTGCAATATGTGAGTGTTCACTCGTTATACAGTTTTATTTTTTGCAAATGTTTTCGTTATGAGTATAACCAGATCTTATGCTTGATTTTCCTAACCTAATTGGTCAAACAAATTTTAGAGTATTTTTGTAATTTCTATGTATTAAATCCTCGCATACCCTCTATTTCCTTACGGTGCTTTTACGATTACATAGCCGCTTATTAACAAACCCAATTTGACCTAAAAAAGTTGTCCCGCTGTTGTAAGCAAGTGGACAATATAATATATCCCGAAAGAAAACTGTAGGAACAGGATAATCCAGCCAGCCAATATTTTTCCCTGTTCCCAGCCATTATCATAATTATAGTCAAAATTTGACATATAAAAATTTTTAATACAGACAAAATAGGTTAAAAATGCTACAAGCTGCAGACCCCAGCCAAAGTTGCCATGGTACCTGCGTTCTCCTACCTCCGCAAATATACTATACTCTGCCAGTCCGGAAAAAAAGGATACACAATGCAAGCCTGTCCTCTGTCTATGGGAATCACAAAAAATCCATTTACCCTCATTTCGTTATGTGGTACTAATAAGTCATTAATAAAATTTGTAAATATTGTATCCATCAACACAGTCTTCTATCCGAACTTGTGCATCAAACTTATAATTTTGTTTTAGGAACAACAGTTCACTATCAATTCCATCCCCTGCGGCTTTTACATAATATACATTCTCCTTATACAATAAATCCTCCATAGGATTTTTTATGCCCAGTCTAACAGAAACCTTTTTACTAAACGGCGAATTCGTATGCCAGCCTCCTGCAAAACAAAAGTTAGACAGAAAGTACTCAGGTGGTTTTTCATAAGGTTCAAAATATAAACATGACCAAATGAAAGAGATTATATTAAGTACATAGACACAATCTGTATTTTGAGAAAGCTTCTCTACCAATTTACCCTGTGCCTCCCAGTCCTTCTGCGCAGTTCCCGTATAGTAATCCTTATAATGTATCACATAATCATTCCGCAAAAACAATAAAGAAAATATAAGGGTTCCTGCTACAAATCTTATGCAAAACTGCTTATTATAGTCTTTTTTTACATAATAATTTGCAAAACAAATTAACAAACTAAAAATAGCAGAAAGTATTATGCCATATTCCGCTCTCGGAAGAACTCTCCCCTTATTGTACAGCCAAAAATACTCTCCCATCATAAGAATCAAATTGCAAACTGAAAAAAATCCTTTAAGTAAAGCGGAATCCAGGATGTATCAAATTTCGGTTTCTGTTTCCATGAAGCAATTTCACTTAAATGTTCATAATCAAACTTTTTATTATCCTCTAATATCTATCCCCCCAAAATCCTTATATCATTTTCTGTATATCCGATTGCTTCATATTTCTCCCTGTAATCCGCCCATCCAGGCAATCCACAATCCAGCAATTCCCCACGGACTGCATTATATCGTTTATAATCTGCCCAGTCTTCATTTTGAAAATAACATATATGGTTCACAGCTATAAATAATCCTATCACGCATAATAATATAAACAATACTTTCAAATATCTTTGGAAAATCTGCCTTTGAACACCTTCCTTTGAAAAACATAAAAAGAAAAATAAAACAATAAAAAAGGGAAAACGGAAAAAAACAATCCAAGCGGATACTGCTTCCAAAAACAATTAACACAATACCTAAAATGTTTGCGATACGTTTCGAAAGTGATACTCCGTGCCATATTAGCACAAAGCCTGCTATACATAACACAGACGCTGTCCGCGTAAATTGTATTCTTCTTATTTGCTGTAAAAATCCCATATACCAGAACAGCATATTGGCACATACCACAATATGAAACGGAAATCGAAAACTAAAACAATAAAATATGGCAATAACGGATACTGTCAATAATAAATACTGCATTATCACATACCAATTTCCCCCTGAAAATATCAGGCCGAACACTTTTAAAAAATAACCATATATGATATTAGAGTATATAAGATACTGCATATACTCCGTCCCATAAAGTCCCGAAGCAATGCAGCTTATTCCAAAATCATCATTTTCCTCATATAATGGGCAGAAAAAGTACAATACAATCAAAACAAGCATTATATTTATAGTGGATAAAAACAATAACTTCTTGTTGGTAAACAAACCTTTTAATTTTCTGTTCATTTTTTTCCTTTTTATTCACGTGTAGCCGCTATCATCTGTTTTCTACCTTATCATGAAATCCCCGATACAATCACACCACACACAATTACAGCAAGTCCCAGTGCTTTACGCCTGCTGACTTTTTCCTTTAGCACAAAATGTCCTAACAGCGAAACCCACAAATACCCTGTCGTTTCAAGCACCGGTCCCATGGACAGTGGGACTCCGCGATATGCCAAAATTGTCAAAAGACTTGATATAAAAAAAATTGCATATGCCAGTATAACTTTGAAGTTTAAATACTCTTTTATTTTGGATTCGTATTCTTTACATGCACTAATCTTTAATAGAGTCTGCGATATTGCTGATATCAGCACAGACAGCAGAAACACTATGATATATACACCCTTCATTCCATACAATTCCCTTCATAAAACTTCATACCTTGTACCTTACTGAACTGCAGCCAGTTCAGGATACTCATTAATGTTTTTACCATATACCAATATAGTAAAACCTTCATAAGTTAGTGTATCCTCCGCAAGCTGGTAATACTGCTCAGGAATTGTTTCTCCTGCAAGAACGAGCACAAAACATCTCCCATTATGCAACTCGGTATTATAATAATCCTCTGAAATAGCATAGTAATTGTATTTACTTGCTGAATTTTCATTAAAATAATATGGCACTGTTGGTCTTCCCGCATCATGCGCCACTACAATAACTTTCTCATTGCTTAAAACAGTAATCGGATACGCATTCCAAAAAGTCGCATATCCATATGTCAGGTCATGTTCCAATAAAAAATCATAAAACCTGCTGTCAGCCTTCGGATTAAGCAGATTCGTGTCTTGTTTCCAGTCTTCAGGCACACTATGGATATATCCCACTTGTATGCAAACAGCCAGCACCAAAACTGCAGCGGCAGGCAACTCTTTAAACAATTCGCGCTTCTCGTCAAGAAGCCACTTTCCCATTAGCCCAAAAAGCAAAAGATTATTAAAGTAAATTGGCAGATAATACCTCGATTCCATCTCGCCGGCCGCAACCATTATAAAAAATGTTATAAAATTACTTATATTTACATACAAAACAATGAATTGCATAAAGCGGTTTGAAATTCTGCAAACTTTTGATAATATATAAAATGGTATTACTATTTGGGAAATAACAATATAAACCAATAACGCACAGCATTTAAAAGTTGATATGCTGAATAGACTGCTTGTCTTTGACCACCCCAGCAATCCCATGACCAAAGCTGGAAAATTCAAAATATTCTGATAAAAATTCCCAGCTTCAACAAGTCCAACATGTAATGACATACTGTCAAATTCCAGTTGATTGCATAACCACACATAATGAATACCGGATATTACAATAACAATTATCGTATTAACAATATACAGCAGCAGCTTACGCTGCCTTAAAATTCCCTTTACAGAAATCCCTTCCCTAATTAGTATCATTGCCACGAACGCAAGCAATATTGGCAACATATTTGTTGCAATTCCACTTATCACTGCATAGTTTGTCAAAAATCCCACTACGAAAAAACAACCATATGCAATACATACTTTTTTCAGGCATTTGTCATTTTCAGTCACAAACAAATACCGTATGGGTATCAACAATATTACTTTAAAAAAAACTGCTGTGAGATATGCCCCCTGTGAAAAAAACATATCTATAACGACCCATGACAGTGGAAACAGAAAAAAAGTGACAATAATTGTCGCTGCTTTCTTATGATCCCAAAACAATCCAAAAATAAGTATACATATTATGGCTATATATAGCATAATGCCCAACTCATGTGCAAACAGTTCGTTTTCAAAAATTGCTAAAAAAGGAATCATTGTTACGCTCGGTGTAAGGAAAAATATATCCGTTGTATAATGAAATCTTTCTGGAAACATCCTCCTTTGCGCAAGCTGTTCCTTCGCCAAAAACAAGTATCCCGCACAGTCAGAATGAAAATAATATTTTGAGTAGGCCAAAATAATATATATTATGGCACATATACTTACAAGCATTGCAACTAACAACATACCTTTGGCAATTCTTTTCTCTTTCATCGTCTTCTCCCCTATTCTCCGCTTGAAACAACTATGTATACGCCAATAATAATTATTATGGCTCCTATAATTTTCATAAAAGTAATTTTCTCATTAAAATACAAAATCCCCCAAACAATTCCCCACACAACGGTAACCGCTTTGTTGGCATAAGCCGTAACTAATGGCAATTTTTTAATAATCTGCTGCCAAAATATTGCATATAAAAATAAAGCCGCCGCCACGATTCCATAAAGGAAAAGAAACGAAACAGACAAAAATTCCTGCTGCGCCACATATTTTGACGCAATTCCCGACATAGAATACAGCGCAAGCAGAATATGCAGTAGAAAAATGTATTTATATTCTTTCATGTGATCCTGTCACTTCCTTAATCACATATTGGGGGGCATTGTTAATGCTAATGTATATGCGCCCGATATATTCGCCAATCAGTCCCAGCATTACCAGTATCATACCGCCAATTACGAGAATTATTGAAATCGTCGAGCTCCACCCAAGCATGGTTGTATAGCCCATAAATTTCCGTATTATAACCGTAACTGCACATACAAAACCAGCAAGTGCGCAAACTACTCCCATCACAATCCCCAGTTCCAGCGGTTTCACCGAAAATGCCGTAAACCCATTTACCCATAGTCCCAGCAGACGACGGAATGAATAGCCTGATGTTCCTTCCAAACGCTTCCGGTGATTTGTTTGAATACATGCGATATTCCGCGTGGTCCGAAGAACCAGTCCAAGCAGATAAGGATATGCGTTTTTGTACTGGACAATTTCATCAATAACAAATTTCCGTGCTATATAAAAACTGCTTGCTTTCAGGTTCTTTGGCTGATCGAGCATTACCTCTCCCATTTTCTGTGCCATCCATGTGCCAAACCGTCTAAAAGCAGTCTGTTTGATTTCATTATAATATGCATAGACAACATCATACCCTTCCTCAAGTTTGTCCAGCAACTCATACAAGGATTCCAGCGGAGCCTGTCCGTCATCATCCAGGGAAATCACATATTCTCCTGTACAATGTACATATCCTGCAAGAAGCGCAGAATGCTGTCCAAAATTTCTCGCCAATGATATTCCTGTTATTTTTGCATCATTTTCAGATAATTCTTTAATTACGCGCCATACATTATCCGGCGAATTGTCATTAACCAAAATAACTTCATAATCATAACCTGTTCGTGTCTGAACAGTTGTAATCATTTCATCTACTACTGTTTTAATTGTATTTTCAGACCGATAACATGGCACAACAAAAGATAATTTCATAATACTCTCCCCAATTATACTGGTGATATAAACAGTCCAAACTATTATTGTGTATCAACAAACACTTCTCTTGACATTATATCCACCAAATCATATCCATCCCAAGTAAGTGTAAAATCTGCTGTTTTACCAACAGGAACAACACGGTCAATTCCTGCGCATCCCGCATTAGCAACCTGCAGTGCAATTGCCCTGCCATCTCCACCAAGATATGCCAGTGTCTGGTATTTTTTGTTAATAATAGAAAACAATCTCTCCAAACTGCTGTCCTCATATTCCAAAAAACTGCCTCCCGGACACGCATACAGAGGAACACATTTATCAAGTGTCCCGATTTTAATTCTGTTTATCAGATTATCCTCACGCTCAACGAATACAGCATCTTCAAAATCTATTGCCGCCCGATATCCCATTGTTAGCTTATCTACTGCTATGATAGGCTCTATTGTATAACGCTCTTTCAAAAATTGGTGAAATTTTTTCCAAAACAATTCCTGCGCAGATGCAATTGTTTCTTTGTTTCCTATCCAGTAAATCATACGTGGCGACGAACATGCATTTTGATCATATAAATATGTATCATTGAAAAAACGGCGGGAAATATCCTCCCAATCCTTTATTTTCAACACATCCTCTGCATAAAACACTGCCAGTGAATACCTGTCTGCAAATGCTATTTCAATACACCTTGATGCTATTTCACTTTTTCTGATTTCTGTTATGGTATTATCTCCTCCCCATACAACTCTTAAATCACATAAGGATGAAAGATAATCTGTCTTTTCCTTCTCTCTTTTATACTGGCATATTACAATATATTTTCCAATATCTAACTTCAGTTCCTCAATAACCGCATGAATCAGTCTGCATAGGATAAATGTCTGCCCAAAATCCTTTGTCGATACACGGACTACATTGGCATTTCCCGATAACAGTCCCGCTACCAGCGTATATGCGAAATTTATCGGGACATTGGACGGTGCTATATGATATGCAAGCCCACGTCCAATGCGTATACCTTCCCGGTTATATCGTTTCTTCAACTGCTCAATATTTGCCCTTCTGCAAAAGAATCCAAAAGTCACAATATCAGGATACTGGCAAGCCTCTTTGTCTTTTCTGATAGCCGCTGATAAATGATTTAGAAATTCACATACTTCGTCACAAAATATTCTTTTAGAAGGCAGTGCCTTTACCTCCTCAAAACTATCGGCTGCCGCATATAGGATATCTATTCCATTAAAATTTCTCTGCATATGTGTCACTGCACCCCCTGATTTCTGCGTTTTTGATTCTTCCGCTTATCTTGAAATATTTTCCTTTTCTTCCACAGGGACAATCATCCACTCCCAAAACAGTGCCGCAATCCTCTGTCAGCAATACATGACCGGGATATGACTTTGGCAAAATAGATACTGTTTCTACCAAACCTTCTTCTCCAACATCTGCCTCCAAAAAATCATATGGTCTGCGTATTATTACATCCGAAAATACCGATGTATGCAAATGTCCGCATTCACATTCCATATAAATTGTCCCGGTCTGTTCTACCATTCCATAATAATCATGTATACTCCTAATTCCGCATACCTGCCTCATACTCTCCTTAAACTCCTGTGGCGAAACCGCTTCTGATATAAGCTTTTTCCAGCCGCCTCCATGAATCAGTATACCCTTGGATAAGTCCGGTCTGTATCCTGTCCGTAACAGCTCCTTGTAAAAATGCTGCCAAATCATAAATGTAAATCCGAACAGAAAAATCTCCTCTCCCTTATGTTTTTCAAGAAAGGTTTTCATTCCATTAATATCAAGCTGCATATCTTCATCCAATGCATACAGTTTATCCCTTGCAAATATTGAAAATCCTAAAATTCCAGCGCCACGCGCAGAAAACATTGACCTGTTTTTTAACAGCGCAGATGTGTCAAGAATCAACATGGGAAGACGTTTTTTTCCAATATAATCCGAAACAATCCTCGTTAACACTTTTGTCTGGTTGGATGCATTCTCTTTATCCAGATATATTTTGGATACGCTTTGCCCTGTCGTTCCTGATGATGTCATTGTCTTTTGTATTTCTCCCTCACCAATACTTTTTAAATCATATTCTTTAAATAATCTTACTGGCAGAAATGGCAGATCATGATAGTCATGCACCGTATTAATATCAAAATTTTCTGAATCCAGTATTTTCCTATATTCCTTGCAATGATCATAATGGTATCTTGTAAGAATCCACAAACATTCTGTCAGGAATTTGTCTTTTTGATTTTTATCCATCGCATAAGGTTCATATTCCAAACACTTACTGTAATCTATCATAACGCCTCCAAACACCACGCCTTATTTTAGTCGTAATACGCCTCCAGCTTCGTATACAGCGTCTTTCCTGACTCATTTTTAGGAATGGACGCAATATACTTTACCCTGATAGCTGATGAATTTATATGTATTTTTTCTGCAACATATCCATGGACACTGTTAATCACTTCCTTATTATCTACAAAAATATACATTGTATCATCCACGCCAGTGCTTGCACATTCAATACCATCAAACTTTTCCTTGACAAGGCAGTCAATTTCATCCATGTTTACGCGTTTTCCAAACATTTTTAAAAATCGTTTCTTCCTGCCTACAATATAGTAATATCCATCTCTGTCCCGCTTTGCCATATCCCCGGTTTCCAAGCGTCCTCCACGCTCGTCTCCTTTTGCCAGGTCAGACCTAGACAATGCATATCCAAGGGTAACATTTTCACCTTTATAAACAAGTTCCCCAACAGTATCCGGTTCTTCAATTATATTTCCTTGTGCATCGATTAAGTCAAAATGCCCACCCGGAATTGCAATTCCCATACTCCCAGCCTTCTCAAGCGCCTTGTCCGCAGGCAGGTAAGCCATTCTTGCAGTTGCCTCTGTCTGACCATACATAACCACAAACTTTTTTCCTGCAGTCTGTGCATATTCAGCAAACTCTTTGTGTAGTTCCGGAGTCAGTTTGCCTCCCGCCTGTGTCATAGTCCTTATGGAAGGAAGTTCCATACGAAAATACCTGAGTTTTTTCAACATTTCATATGTATAAGGAACTCCGCCAAACGAAGTGGCCTGTTGGCTTTTTAGAAATTCCCAAAATTCTTTCTGCACCAATGTATATTGTGTCATCAGTAATGTTGCCCCTACATACAAATGGGAATTAATAATTGACAATCCATATGTATAATTCATGGGAAGTGTCGTTATGGGTCGTTCCGTTTCATCAAGCTCCAAGTACTGGACAATAGATTCTGTGTTTGCCCTTATATTTGCATAACTCTGGCGTACCAGCTTTGGGCTTCCTGTTGAACCTGATGTCGTAAGAAGCAGTGCCAATTCTCCATATAATTCTTCACCTTTATCCGGTGTTTCCTTAACATCTACCAATGCATAATCATATGCTTGATACACGGCTCCTTCATCCCTAAACTGCGCTTGTCTTTCAGACGGAACCCATATAAAATCAGGCTGATAAACGTTCCAAAGATTTTCCATTAACGCTTTATCCATATCCTCTGCTATCATAACAGGCACAGCTCCTGCATTTATCATGGCCGCATAGCCCGCAAAGGAACCTACAGCGTTTCTGCATATATGAAAAATAAGCTTCCTGTGAGCAAACTTTCTAAATATATCTGATAATTCTTCTAATTGCGTGTATGTAACTGCATTTCCGGTATCATCCAATGCTGCAATTTTATCCCCGTATTCCTTAAATCTCCACATCATATTTTCTTAATATCTCCATTCCCTTCTCAAAAGAACTAAATTCAATAATATCATCTGTATCCATCATAATGTCAAAAGCATCCTCGATTGCCGCCACAAGTCCCATGTGTCCTACAGAATCCCAATTTGGTATCTCCTGATATTTCAATCCTACTGTTTCCTCTGGCTCGATAGAAAGTGTTTCTACAAATGCTTGAATGTATTTTTCTTTGTTGCTCATCGTCATTTCCCCCTTGAATTATATTTTTTAATTATTTGTTCCTTTATTTTATGTACTGTAAGCCCGTATTCTTCTAACAAATACTCATAAGAAGCTGCTTTTACGAATTTGTCACTAATTCCAACAGTATAAAGCGGCGGATGGTTATCCATCCCTGATAAATATTCTGCTACTGCCCCGCCAAGACCGCCAATAACACTGTGTTCTTCCAATGTAATAATTAACTTATGCCCCAAACATTTTTTAATCAAGTCAGTATCCAAAGGTTTTATTGTATGCATATCCAATACTGTGCATATAATCCCCTCATCCCGTAGCATATTTGCTACTTCAACTGCCTTGCATACCATCGGTCCATTTGCAATTAATGCGATATCTTTTCCCTCCTGCAAAACAACAGCTTTTCCAATTTCAAAATGATAATCATCGTGATATACAATAGGACAATTCATTGTTCCGGACAAACGTAAGTATATTGATCCTGGATATTTCGCAGCAGCCAAGGTCGCTTTAACAGTTTCTGTACAATCAGCCGGCGCTACAATTGTAATATTAGGAATGCCCCTCATAATTGCAATATCTTCAAAACTCATATGTGTTGCACCTAATACTCCTACAGAGAGTCCTGCAGTCAGTCCTACAAGTCTTATTGGTAACTGCATATATCCCATATTAACTCTTACCTGATCAGCACAACGCGTACTCGCAAAAGTAGCATATGTAGTTGCAAACACATTTAGTCCTTCTTTCGCCATTCCCGCCGCTATTCCAATCATATTTTGTTCTGCTATTCCAACATTTATAAGACGATCTTCATATTTAGTCCTAAATCTTTCCAGTCCAGAATAAAAACACAAGTCAGCCGTAGTTATCATTATGTTTTCATCAATTTCCGGAAGCTCCATTGCTGCAATTCCAAATGCACCACATGACCCGAGCCTGCTCCATGTTTTGATATTAATTGGTGTATACTGAATCATGTCATATCCTCCAATTCTTTCATTGCCATATCATATAACTTTTGTGTAAGCTGTGCATGATGCCATTTAGGGTCATCTTCCATAAATGAAATCCCTTTTCCTTTAACTGTATTCGCGATCACAGCAAGTGGTTTATCTGATTCCGTTTGAAAAGCATGATAGAGTTCACTCACATCATGTCCATCCACTTCTCTGACTTCCCATCCAAAGCTCCTCCATTTATTTCCCATATCAGACATAGAAAGCACCTCTTGCGTCCTGCCATCATACTGCAGACCATTTTTATCTATAATAGCTACAAGATTTTTTAGATTATAGTGTGACGCCGATGCAGCCGCTTCCCATACAGAACCTTCATCACATTCACCATCCCCCAACAAAACATATACTTTTGAATCGAAGTTATTTTTTCTATTAAGGGCAATACAGACGCCAACTCCCAACGATAAGCCCTGTCCTAAACTTCCGCTTGAAAATTCAATTCCTTTTTCTTGATTCATCGAAGGATGCCCTGATAAAAGTGCATTATCTGCCTTAAAATTTTCTAAATCATCTTCCGAAAAAAATCCTCTTTCATACATTGCTGCATATAACGCCAATACCCCATGCCCCTTACTAAGTATAAATCGGTCTCGCTGCTCGCTGTAAGTATCTTTTGGATTTATTTTCATAACTGCATAATATAATACAGCCATAATTTCAATCATAGACAAACCGCCACCAAGATGTGCTCCCGTTCTGCCAGCTGCAAGCGACATTTTTAACGAATTTTTCCGCATTCTAATACACATTGCACGACATTCTTCTAATAAGTTTTTTTCGTCCATCATCATTTTTCACCTCCATCAACCCTGATGGTTTGTCCAGAAATAAACGAAGCGTTTTCAGATGCCAAAAACAAGACTGTTTCTGCAATTTCTTCTGGTTTCGCTAATCTGCCCATTGCCGTTTCTCTAACCATATTAATTCCTGCTTTCTCCTCCATTAGCGTTGCCATATCTGTATCTGTAAGTCCTGGTGCTACTGCATTTACTCTTATTCCATGAGGAGCCAGTTCAGCAGATAATGTTTTTGTAAAAGCAATAACCCCTGCCTTAGATACTCCATAAGCACAGTTTCCCTCTCGAAGTTCAATTCCCGAGATAGATGCCATATTAATAATAGCTCCCCCATTTCTAAGCATTGACCTAATCAAAAGCTGTGTCAATTGCATCATACCAAATAAATTCACTTCAAACACTTTTTTTATATCATCAATTGCTGTCATCTGAAATAATCCACCATGTGCAACTCCAGCATTATTTACAAGAATATCTATTTCTCTCCTTCTACCAATCAGTTTTTTCACACTATCCTTCATACAAGAAACATCTGACATATCAAAATAAATAGTATCTATCTCTACTCCGTTTTCTTTAGAAATTTCCTTCATTTTATCTTCAAATAATTTAGAGTATTTTCTAGCATGTGCAACAATATTAACACCTTCTTTTGCAAAACTTTCAACAATTTTCAGCCCAATCCCCCTATTAGTTCCTGTAATAAATGCCCGCTTCCCCTTTAGCCTGTATCTCATATATCTTTCTCCCTGCACTTCTATCTGATTAATGCTTTACCTATAAATATTTTGTCAGCACATACGCCAAATCATCAACGCCATATCCAAATAGTTCATGTAATCGCAATATAGGTAAATTATTAGAAGAAACATTTGTCACAATCTTTTTATAATTTTCACCTTTTGCCCATTGAGAAATAAGATAAAGTCCCACAAATCCTAATCCTGATGCCTCAAACTCCGGAAGTAGACCACCCAAAATCGCATCCACAGTTTCATTGTCCCTGCCTACCAATATATCAAACGAAATTACTTTTTCCTTATACTTCATTAAGAGCAATGTCGCTCCATCCGCCAATACATCTTCTGCCCAATATGCATAACGCCTGCCTGCACATTCCAAACCAAAATGTGAATCCATTGCCACCCTGTCTGTTGTAAAAATCTTCCCCGTCCTAATCGTCTGTAACAGCCACTCCTGTTCCCCTGAAGAAGCTATTGAGTAAGCCAAGTGCTGTTCATAGCGTTTGTATATGGAAGGCATAACTTCAGTATTAAGTTTTTTTTGCAAATGCAAGTTCATTTCTGTCATTATAAATCCATGTTTCTGTGCCTCTTTCAATGCTGCTGCATTGCCCCATTGGATGTACATTACTTGATATTGATGCTGATATTTTCCCAAATCCTTCATACATTCCGCAGCGTTTTCGTCCTTTTTTATGTAAAACGCACAGCTTTCCACACCTAAATTCCTTTTTTCCCATGGTCTCTCACTAACTACCATACTTGTCCTCCGTTTCTATTTACTTACCTTTGTAAAATTTCTTTACTCCCTCTATTACTTTGGACTGATCCTGCTCACTAAGCCCATAATACAGCGGTAATCTTACGAGACGCTCACTCTCGATTGTAGTATATCTGTCTTCCCCCCTAAATTCACCATATTTCTTCCCTGCTGGTGCTGTATGAAGTGGTATATAATGAAATACTGCCATGATACCATTTTCTTTCAAATACGATATCAGTCTTGTCCTTTCTTCCAAATCTTTTGACTTAATATAAAACATATGAGCATTATGTACACAATCTTCCGGTATACTGGGAAGTTCAATAAAGCCGTTCTCTGCAAGTTCATTGAACTCCTCATAGTATCGCCTCCATGATGCCATCCTGTTATCATAGATTTCATCAGCCTTTAAAAGCTGCGCCCATAGATATGCTGCATTCAGTTCACTAGGAAGGTAAGAAGAACCTGCGGCCACCCATGTGTATTTATCTATCTGTCCTCTGAAATACTTACTTCTATTAGTGCCCTTTTCCCTTATAATTTCTGCTTCTTCAAGCATATTTCCATCTTTTAAAAGTATAGCGCCGCCTTCACCCATACTGTAATTTTTTGTTTCATGAAAACTGTAACATCCAATATCGCCAATAGTCCCCAACTGTTGTCCCTTATATGACGCCATCATACCCTGTGCGGCATCCTCTATTACATATAAATTATGTTTTTTTGCTATTTCCATTATCTTGTCCATATTACAGGATACGCCCGCATAATGAACCGGAACAATAGCTCTTGTCTTTTCTGTGACAGCTTCCTCTATTAAGTTCTCATCAATATTCATTGTGTCAGGCCTTATATCCACAAATATTGCCTTAGCCCCCCTTAATACAAACGCATCCGCCGTCGAAACAAATGTATAGGCTGGCATTATCACTTCATCGCCAGGTTTGATATCACACAATATTGCTGCCAACTCTGTCGCATGTGTGCATGATGTGGTAAGCAGCACGCCTGCCGCGTTTGTCTTTTCCTTAATCCAGTCATTGCACATATGTGTGTATTTTCCATCTCCACTAATTTTTCTAAGTTGTATTGCATCTTGAATCATTTCTATTTCACTTCCAACAACTGGTGGTAGATTAAAGTAAATCATTTATTTGTCCTCCTCATATTTATCTTTACCCTAATTTCATAAACGGCTAGAAGCACAATAAATCCCATTGATACGATAAGCCCCATTAAAAAACCTTCTGGAACATATCTTAATTCTACTTCATAGTTTCCCTGTTCTAATATAATTCCTGTAAATCCTCCAAGTACCGCTTTCCCCTTTTTTGGTTCTCCTTTCACATATATTTTCCAACCTCTATCATATGGAATTGATAAAAATAATAACTGTTCTTTCTCTACATTTACCTCCAATCTAATATTTGAAGCTGAAATTTGATTTATTGAAGCTGTATTCTGTTTGCCAAATAGTTCAGAAAACATCCCTCTATCTAACGCATAAAATATTTTAGTATTTAGTGCACATTGCTCATTGTTAATAAGAACCTTTATTGTTATCGTGTCAGCATCATAGGTATTGTTTTCTAAATTCAAAATTTTTCCCGTCTGCCCCATAAAGCCGCTAATACCCATACCATTTAACCATAAAGAAACATCCCCACATTCCCTAGGAAAATATGTATATAATATATAACTTTGTGATTTGTTAATCGTTAATTCTATTGTTGCTTCGTCTGCTTGATTTATCTTTTTGTATACAATCTTTCCATCTTCCAAGGTTTCTGTCTGTAAATTTGATATTTTAATTTCTGTCGGTTCAACTGGATAAAAAATATTTTCTGATATATGAAACATTTTCTTTACTATTTCATTTTGAACTTCAAACGGATTTTCCATATTGTTTATATTCACGTGTTCCAAGTCTTTATCCACCAAAGTTCCAAGTCCAAATGCATATGGATTTTGAAATATATCCACCTGTGCGGTTGCAATATGGCTAGGAGCAGCAATAAAGCAACAGAAATATAATTCCCATATTCTTC
>VSNQ01000263.1 GCA_009774395.1 Lachnospiraceae bacterium | reverse complement strand
ATTCACTTGTCAGTCAAAAAGATTATCCCACAGATTTTAGAATATGTAAAACCGGCAGGTTATTCATCGCTTACTAACAAACAGAGCCGATAAGCTGTGCGGTTTCCCACAAGTTTATCGGCTCTGCGTCTTTGCGTCTGGCTCTCTAATGGCTTTACTTGAATATCTAATTTCCATGAATAAAATGAAAGTCACAACAATTAGCACCTCCCCCTATTGTTCCCATGCGTTCAAATCTAATCTTAGGCTCATATCCCGAAAAAGCAGTTATATCACTTTGGCAGAAAACCGTACAAAGTTCTGGGCAGGAATATTTCTCACACATATCTTTGTAAAGGCAACGGGCTATATTAAAATGGATTTCTCTATTATCATGCCTTTTCCATTCTACCGTAAACCCCTCTGTTGGATACTTTTTGCTCATATGCGATTTGGCAAACATTTTAAATAAACCATATGTAAATGGCATTTTTGTAAGTTTAGCATTTTCTTCCGCTAAGTTGCGTGCATTGTGCTGTATTTCCTTATGGGCAATCATAAATGCTTGTTCTTTGGTAAAACCCTGTTCAATAAGGGTTAAATATACACCCATGATTGGCAGCAATCTTTTGAAAATATGCTGATTTATTTCGTCATTCTCGGATTTTGCTTCTCTATCGCTTAAATTCGTATATTTTTCACACATTAAAATATAAAGCTGTTTCCCTTGTTCATTTCCATATTCCTCAGTTAAATCATCATATAGAAAACTGAAATCTGTTTCTTTATAGTCCATAATCTTATCTCCGTTTCATGCAATTATTTATTTATCTATAACTGTTACTTTCAGATGTTTCGCTTTAATCAGCATTTCCTGCTTACATTTTGGACAATAAAGCGGAAAATTTAGCAGGATAGTATCTTCTCTGATTTGATTACGAGTTTTATTTCCGCAAACAGGGCAGTGTACCCATTCTGTTTTTTCCATTTAACCACCTCACTATCTTAGGACAGCAGATTATGGACAGCCTTGTAAGCAAGCGGAATATACATACAAAGCAAAGACAACCGTTCCCACAATCCCTCATATTTCAACATGGTATTTTGAAACTGCTCTTTATCTCCCATGATAAAACAGACAAAGAAAATTAATGCTAAGATAAAAGAAATAACACTTATAATACCGAAAATGACATTTTTCTGCTTGAATTCTAAAATCCCATTTAACAATGGGAAAAACAATAATGCCATAAATCCGATTGCCGCACTTATTCCGTGTACTTTTGAAGCCGCAGTAACAATGTCTTTGTTTTCATTCACATGGAATATTCCCGAAACCAATCCTGCTCCGACAGCAAATGTCCCCAGTGAAAACAATAGTAAAACCGATAGGATTGGAAAGTCTTTTTTTGTAGTAAAACAATATGCAACCGCTGCAAATGCCAGAAAACATCCAAGCCATATTAACCATGTATTATAAATAACACGAACGGGGCTTTGCAGACTTCCCAACGCACTCATTGCCATTGTTTTACTGTTGTACCCCTCATAATACCGACTTAATATCCACGGAAGAAAAAACTCGCCAATGACTGTAAAGAGCATAACTGAATGAAATATCTTACTGGTTATTATATTTCCCATTTTCCAATCACTCCTAATATCTCTTAATTTCTCCATGAAAATTATGCGCTTTTTCAAGCAGCGGTCCTTTTGCTCCCATTGTAAAGGCAATATCACTGCTGCGGATTGACAACAGTTCCATTCCAGACTGTAATTCTAAAACGTCCAACGTATTTTGCGGCAATTTAACAGTTCCGTCCCTATCAATGTTAATCCACGCATATTTACGCCCTTTATATCGGGTAAACTCACCCTCGGAAAGCTGGAAGTCCCTTAACGCAGGGCATTCTTCCAATATATGGCTGAGTTTTGAATTTGACAGCAGCGGATATGTCGTCACGCAGAAGCCGCCTGTTATTTTGCTTCCCGTAAAAATTATCACTTTTCCATCCCGCAGTGCATCATATTCCAACAATGCCTG
>VSNQ01000262.1 GCA_009774395.1 Lachnospiraceae bacterium | reverse complement strand
GGAGAGCCGTGTGCATCGAGAGGTGCCCGCACGGTTCGGGAGGGAGCGTCCACGAGGCGCTTACCTCATGACCTTTACAATACCTCGGACACAAGGGGTACGTCGCAGTCCTACGGGCTTAATTACCAAAAGACCGGAAAAGATATGCCATACTTATTTGTGAAGAGTTGGCTGCCCAATACAAAAATAAACGGAACAGGGACACGATCAGCCGACAATTCAGCTAATCATGTCTGCTGTGCGTTCCCGCTTTAGTCATAATAGCCTTTGAAGTTCTTTGAGCGGCGCAAAAAGCGCATTACTACCATTTTTTCATCGTCGGGCACTTTGGAATAATTTATGCCCCGCCGTTTGCACATAAGGGCAAAATCTTTTTCGGCACGACTGCCCTTAAAGTTTTTGTATGTTTCAAGGTCGCTTTTTATATCTTCCACAATGGAAGTAGTGGGTGCGGTTTCCGTTTCCCCTGCGTGGGATTTCCGAAGGTCTTTGATAATTTCACCGAGGTCGGACTGTATGACGTGCCGGAAAAATTCATATTCGTTCACATAACAAGCATTCAGCTCTCTTTGTGCAAATTCTTCCTCATCAGGGTGGTAATTTTCCATTACCTGCTGTCTGGCAAAATCCACAAGGGAATTAAGGGTGTGTATCTGGCTTGTGGCAATCCCGTTGACATATATCTCAATGTCTGCCATGTACTTCTCAAAGGCAGGGTGCTTGATGATTTCGCACAGCAGGCGGTGGTTGAAATGCCCGTTTTTGAGAAGCTCTACGGTATCATCATCAAGATTCAGCACAGACAGGTCAGCATCGGCAGCTTTTTTTGTGTCTGTTATCCCAAGTAGGTAATCCGCTGATATATGGTAATATTCTGCAAGTGTGCGCAGGTTTTCCCCGCCTATTTCCCTTGTTTCATCGGTTTCATATGTGCCGAGGGCAGAACGGGATATTTTTGTGGCGTCTGCAAGTTGTTCAAGGCTAAGACCATGCTCCACACGCAGGTCTTTGAGTTTTTCCGGCAAAGTAAGTTTACATTTCATTGATAATCACTCCAATTAGATAAATATTATGTATTTCTGCAAAACTGCCAATACTCCTCCTTACAAACCTCTTAGTGACAGGATATTTTGCACTCGTCTTTCTGTCAAGTCTGGGCTGAAAGCCCATTCATTTCAGACTTGACAGAGAGGCGGGGGCATAAATACAATGGCACAAGAGGTTGTAAGGTGCGGCTTATGGTAAAACAGATAGTTCAATTCTATCACAAATTTAACAGTCGTGTGAAAGAATTGTTTGAAATAATGGAAAGTAATCATTTCCCGTATTGTGGAAATTTGATGTTTTTATGCCGAATTTCCATATTTCGGGAAATACGGGAGAGAGGGGGAATTTGTGTGATAATGCTTTTACAGACGAACATTGACAACTGAATGACCGTCCGAAAGGATACTGCAAGCGGAAAAGTGGGCGATGACAAACCCACCGAAAATAAATGACTGGTTATGAAAACAGTTGTTGTCGGTGGGCATAAAATATGAGCCTGCCAAGCTGCATGAAAACGCCATTCGTCACTAAAAGACGCACTGACAGGAACAGATAAGGGGAAAACGGCAATTTAAAGAGGGAAAAATTGAACTTCATTTTATATGCACAAGTTATCAAAACAGAATATTAAAATGAAATATTCCTCTGCATAGAGGGGAAAAGGAGGAAGAATGAACCTTACAAGGTATGAACAGGAAGTAGTAATTAACTTTAATGCGGACGAGGAAATGGCAACCGTTTACAGTGCCAATCCATCATGGCTGAGAAAGATGGATGCACTTGTAACGGAGTTTCCTGATACATTTCGCCTGATAAGGCAGACAGAAATCAGCAAGACATATGAGATGCCAAAAAGATTAGTGCGTATTGGAAAGCCGAGAAAGCTATCTTCTGCACAGAGGGAGAACCTTGCAAAAATGCGTTATGCTAAAACCTGAATCCGTGAACATTGCCTCGAATATATGAGGCACGTTGTTTTGCCTCCGTTGATAGCTCCGTTTTGGC
>VSNQ01000261.1 GCA_009774395.1 Lachnospiraceae bacterium | reverse complement strand
TGCAAGAAATTCTCTTGCGTTCCAACCATTCTTGTAAAATAATATCTTCTTTTGAATAATATTCCTTTTTATATTTTTCCCCTTGAATTTCTAATAAACATGCTTCGTTAAAATCTTCAATTACTCTTTTTGCATAGTGCTTATTAGCCAATATATATTCTCGGATTTTATTCATTCCATTTGCATCTGGATTATAGATATTCAACCCATATTTATATCCATCTAAAGATGCATCAAAAAAGAAACCCAATGCATTTTTCTTATTCATTCTATTTAATTTGAATCGTACGTAAAAATATTCCTTTATAGGTGTTCCACAACAGAAACGAGCATCATTATATGCCGAAGAAATACATCTCCTTCTATTACTTAACAAATCCCTGTCAACCCCATTAAAATAGTTATACAATTCAAAATATAGTTCATCTAAAGGATATTTCACACCTTCAAGATATAGCTGTTCATTATCCTGATATACTTTTTTACTGTTTTCCTTATGAATTGCTTTATAATACATTATGGTAGACTCATTAAATCCTTGAAACATATTGTCCTCTTTCTATTCTCCAATTATTTCCACACCATCTGGGAAATCCCGTATTACAAGCGCACATGTATTTGTAAGTTTTATATTATTTTTTAATGGATATGTCAATTTGCCCCTTCTTTCCCCCGCTATACAATGAACATCTAATTTTGTATCAATTAACCCCAAATTATTATCCAAATTATTGGAAAAAATGAGACTTCCGGCACTTACCCCTATTACCAGTCCATTGTCATTGATATACTCCATTAAAGACTTATGAAACCTTGTAGCATTGATTCTTTCAAGCAAATAACGTGTATTTCCGCCACACAAATATACTACATCATATTGTTGCAATTTCTCAAATTCCATTCCGACATGTAAATCAAATACGTCAATATTTTTACCTAAGACACCGCATTTTAACAGATCATTCATACATTTTGGTAAAACTTCTATTGCATCTACATCTATTGCCGCTGTAGGGATAAATAAGGCTTTTACGAAAGACATCTCTTTACCTGCCATATCCACAAAGCACTTTTTAATTTCCTCAGTTTCTAAACCCGCTGATGTTAATAATATCCTCATGCTTCCTCCTATTCTGACCAGTTCATCTGCTCATTAGCAATACCTAATTTCTTACACTCATTGCATACATATTCTTTTTCAGTCTGATTTCCAATCTGATATTTTAAAATCCTGTCTCTAAACACAATGTATTTTTCATTACCTGCCTTAAAATCAACAAACCAGTTTTCATTTTTATCAGAATCAGACAGCATGACTTTTGAAATTTGTTCTGGAAAATCTTTTCTGTCACTTGTAAAAAATAATGCAGTCCAGTATTTGGGTTTCCCGCCGGTATTCCACAATTCAATTTTATGAATATTAAGGCAATCAATGATACTGTCATCCGCTATGCTTTCTTTGATCAGTATTCCTTCATATAATTCCTGTTTCTTTTTATGGATTGCATTGCTGCCACAACCATGGACATCTTTTGCTGCATTTAACATCAATTCATCTTTTAACAAAATATCCATAGATACCCGAAAAGTATCTCCCAGTATCAATAGTTTTTCTGTTTCTGGTAATGCAATGTCAGCTTCCCATTTCGATATAGATTGCCTGCTGACGTTACATATTGTTGCAAGTTCTTCCTGCGTCATTCCATTTGCTTTTCTTAGTTCTATAATCTTTTCTGATAATTTCACTGTTATGTCTCCTTTTACTGATTATATTATACAAAATAGAAATACTGTTTACCACCAACACTAAAGTTCTTTTTGGCAACCCACAGTTGCGAATACAGATTTTTGCCTAGCCTACCGAGGAGCATTACCTTGCCCCTCGGTCTTTGCCTTTAACCGCACTTTGTTGCTGGTAGTCTGTCATTTTCTTTAGCGGATTCTTCAGTCTTTCAAGCACACTTCGCTTATCCTGCTTTTGATTATCCTCTCCGTAAGTTTTCTCCCATTCAGCTACTTGTTCCCTGTATTTTGCATAAACACTATGGGATTT
>VSNQ01000260.1 GCA_009774395.1 Lachnospiraceae bacterium | reverse complement strand
TAAGGGCAAACTCACTTGCTATAAATTTAGCATTTTCAAGGGTTTGCGGACTTTTTGAAGATAAGATATAACAGTTATTAAATGCTATAAAAAGTGTCTTATCAGAATTCGGATTTGCTAAACCGGAAAACAGATACTGGGCGCGGCGACCTTAACCGGGAAATCGAAGTGACTAACCGGAAGTTGCGGCAGTTAAAGGCGCGTATCTCCAAACTGCAAGACTGGTTGAAAGAAGAAAGCGAGAACACCGAGCCGCCCACCCTTGCCGACTATATCCAAGGCATACTGTCACGCAAGGCACAGGCGGGAAAGCCGGGATATTCGCAATCGCTGTATAACCTCAAAGACGCGGCAAAAATGCTGAATTTCCTGTAAACCAATAACATCATGGATATGGCAGGGCTTGATAAAAAATTTAAGTCCATGATAGGGGAACAACTGGATATTCAAGGGAAACTGAACCCCGTTGAACGGCGGTTAGGTACTCTGAAAAAGCACTTAGAGCGAGCCGACATATATTTCAAGTGTAAGGGAAAGAAGCCGCTGACCGAAGCCGAGCAAATCTTATTTACAACGGCGAAAGATTATCTCAAAGGCGTGATGAACGGCAAGACCACAATCCCGACAAAGGCATGGAAAGATGAATACACCAAGCTGACCGCCGAGAGAAAAACACTCAATCAGCGGTATCTTGCATTGAAAGAGGAAGTAAAAGAAGCTGCGAAAATCAGAAAGAGTGTTTACAGTGTCTTGCGGCAGGAACAGCAACCCCGCAGAAAACAGGATATGGAGAGATAACAGACTTTTGTTAGACTTGATAAACTGTTCAATAAAAAATATGTTTTTTATGATATTGAATGAAATCCTCTTTATTAAAAGATGGCAGATACCTGTATTCGTCTAAAATCAACTTAAGTATTGCGGCAGCTCTTGCTTGGGTATTGATACTTTTCGTAGGATTAAATTCAATATCTGTAAAATAATTATAACTTGAAATTACATTGATTTCATCTGTTGTAAATGATTGTTTTATAGCAGTAATATAGATAAAATCATAGAATACCGTTTGAGGAATTAAAGGAAAATCTTCATTTTGGTAACGAAATGCTTTTAGGCTTCCTGATTTATGCAATCTCTCATCACGCTTAGCTTCTTTCGGTGACACATCAAGCAAATCAAGATAAGGTCCTCCATCCTCAAAAACTTTAGCGCTCTGAAAAATATTCTCAAGAGTATAGCTATTTATCTTGAGATTAAACGCACTTAATTTAATTCCAATGGCTTCCATGCTCTTAGTGCTGATTTCCAATGGTTTAGCGTTTACATCTGCTTTTATAATTGCATTGCCCTCCTACATAAAATATGGTTTATTCTTCTAATGAACTAATTATTTCTTGTATTTCAGATATAGCATCTTCCACCCGCAGTTCCACTTCTTCACTCCAAAATCGACTTCCGCCGGACAATTCATCAATTAAGTTGAAGATAGATACTGCATCAGCGACAGGTATAAAACCAGTCGATTTCCATTCGGACAAGTGCTTATTAAGATAGTTTGTAATATCTGTATAGATTTTCTCGTTGAAAGAATTATGACAACGCAATTCCACCAATAATCCACTTTTCCCTACAACCATATCAGAAAAACTCATTATAACACACCTCCAACTTCTGATTTATCGGTTTGTATTGGAGAAAATTATACCATACCAAATTACGAAAAGCAATCTGCACTTTGTCCCGTTCCGACTATCCAGACCGTCAAGGGGCGAGTAGTATTTTTTCGCAAAGTGCACGAAAAAATCTCCACTCTTAAACCCTTGACCGTCTGGATTTTTGCCGTTGCCATTTTGCCGCCGAAAACGGGGAACAGGATTTGATAATCCTGCCCTCGCTTTCGTCCGCTTCATTCTAACGGCAAAGCAAAGCGCATAGCCGCCCCAATCTGAACATCAAAAGCCGGAAAAGCAAGGGCGCATTGTGGAAATGTGCATAGCAGGCTATGGAATCATGGATAACTCTGTTCACAGCACATGGAAAAGCAAAGAGCAGCTTTCCCACGTCCTGCAAACA
>VSNQ01000026.1:10836-40724 GCA_009774395.1 Lachnospiraceae bacterium | reverse complement strand
CTTACCACTATACACATAAAAAGAATAAGTTCATAAGCAATATTTCTTGCTTACAAACTTATTATACGAGGAGGGACAGTATGTTAAAAGACAAACGTAAAAGAATCTGGGCATGGATTTTGGCAGGCGTATTGCTTACAGAAAGTATGCATCCGTCAACAGCAAATGCCGCGCAAATTCCAAAGGAGATTCTAACAGACGAAAATACTGCAGATACACAACAACCGAAAGAGAAAGATGAGGAGGAAACAGCAAAAGAGAGCGCTGTAAACGAGAATAAGGAAGAGAGTGCGGCAGAGGACAGCACGGCAGAAACGGGTGTAAAAGAAAGCAGTATAGAGGAGCAAAATACTAAAAGCAGCATAGAAAACAAAACAGAGGAAGACACAGCAACAGAAGAAAATACAAAGGAAGATCTGACGGAAACAGAAACAGATACAACGCAAGATCAAACAGAGATGGACACAACACAAGAACAGACGGAAACAGAAACGGACATAACACAGGAACAAACAGAAACAGAAACGGACATAACACAGGAACAAACAGAAACAGAAACGGACATAACACAGGAACAGACAGAAACAGAATCTGAAACGGAAACAGAAGAAGATTTAAAGGCTTTGGAAAGTAAGAGGCAGATTGCAGAGAAGGATAATATTCTTTCGGGATATAATACAAGTTTTGAAGGAGTAAACGAAAGCGGAGAACTTCATTGGTGGAATCATTTAACAGAAGGCGCAAATAGTTGTATTATGCAAAAAAAATATGGAGATGCTGAGAAGCCGACAATAGATTGTGGTGATGCTTATTTGGAAGTTCAACCTGAAAGCAGTAAAAATGAAGATCAGTCTAAAAAGGGCGAAAGTGGAGCATATATATGTAGTAAGGAAATAGTTGGAATTATCAAGCCTGAAGTAACCTATGAATTTACATATTTTGTAAAGCTAGCTGATGGAATGAGCAGCGGAACTGTTGATTTGGAAGTGAAAAGTGTTGGTGAATATTGGTCAAGTGTAAAAGATGCAGAGATAAGACTAGATAGTGAGATAACGCTTGAAAGTGGACAATGGAAACAGGTAAGCGGAACTTTTAAACTGCCAGTACATAATGAACGCAAAGAGGTTGCGATTAGATTTATAGGCTCAGAAAATCTCTCTTTCTGCATCGACGATTTGAGAATTGCAGCAGTAAAAGGCGAAAATACAGGGAATGACAGGGAGATTCCTATTTCTGCGAATATCTTGTCGGAAAAGAATCCAAGCTTTGAGAACGTCGACAAAAAGGGGCTTCAATGGTGGAATGATTTATCATGGGGACAGACAAACATTGCGCGTGAAAGTTATGGCGAAAGTGATAAGCCAACAACGGAATGCGGAGATTATTATCTTGCAGTAAGTCCAGGGACAGACAAAAAAAGTGGGGCACAGATTAGTGACGAAAACATTGCAAAAATTATCAAACCAGAAGTAACCTACGAATTTACATATTTTGCCAGACTGTCGGATGGAATGACAGGCGGAGATGTCAGGTTTCAGGTTACCAGCGACAGCAAAAGCTGGGATTCGACCAAAGTAGCTGAAGTAAATCTGGATAGTGAAATTATACTTGAGTCTGGTCTGTGGAAGCAGGTGAGCGGAACATTTCGGATACCAGCACAAGATAAGCATGAACAGGTAAAGATTGAGTTTCTGGGTTCAGATAACCTTTCCTTCTGCATCGACGACCTACGTGTGGCAGCTATCGACAAGGGAGATATTGCGTACGGCGATAATTTAGTAAAGAATCCATATTTTGCGGAGTCTGATCTTTCTGTATGGGAGAAAGCAAAGGGGGAGGCGTCCATAACAACGGCGACAGCAGATACGCCGATATTTGACGATATCGCAACATATGGAGTGATTGAAAATAGGAAAAGCAACCACGAGTGTTTTGCACAGGATATGACAGAAGTTATTAAATCAGGCAGCTCCTACGAATACTCTTTTTATGTTATGCTGGATGCCGAAGATTATAAGGACGCGCCTGAGGAGCAAAGAGAAGTATCCTTTGCGCCATATGTGACTGTAAACGGTAAATCAGAATATTGGGGGTCTTATTCATCGGGTATACTGGATCAAGGATGTAGTAAAGCGATTTCGGCAGGAGAATGGGTAAAATTTAAAGGAAGCTTTAATCCTGAATTTAAAGGCGATGCAGATGAACTTGTTATTAGGATTTTAGAACAAGGAACAGAAAATGGCAATGGGATTGGTGTAAAAGGCAAATATTATGTCACAGGTGTCACCATCCATGAAGTTAAGAAACCTGTCAAGGAGATTGAGTGGGATATCCCAAATCTAAAGGATACGGTTTCAAGCAAAGATGGAATCGGAACAGATGCCTACACAGGTGCATTGCTTACCGTTAACGATTTGTCGGATAAACCGCTGATGGATTTGGTGGAGAAACATTTCAATGCTGTTACATTCGAAAATGAAATGAAGATGGATGCCCTGTTTGACTACCATGACAATAACAATTCCGCTCCAGGATTTGAAACAATTAATTGGACACGTGCGGATGGCACAGAGATGAAAGACTACAAAGTTCCGACACTCGACTACAGCAGGGCGGAAGAGATACTGGATGCGCTCAAGGAATGGAATACAAATCACCCGGACAGTGTTATCAAAGTCAGAGGACATGTTCTGGTATGGCATTCGCAGGCACCGGAATGGTTTTTCCATCAGGACTGGAATAAAGATAACCCTGACGCAAGTCCTGAGGAAATGGATGCCCGTCAGGAATGGTATATTAAGACAGTTCTTGAGCATTTTACGGGAAATGACAGTCCATACAAAGATATGTTCTACGGATGGGATGTCGTAAATGAAGCAGTCAGCGACAGCAGCGGCACGTACAGACATGAAGATGAAAAGTCAAGTTGGTGGCGGGTGTATAAGAGCGAGGACTTTATTGTCAATGCATTCCGTTATGCAAATTATTATGCGCCAAAGGATCTTGAACTTTACTATAACGATTATAATGAGTGTGTAGAAATTAAAGTATCTGGTATCAAAAAACTGTTAGAGGAAGTAAAATCTCATGAAAATGATGAACAGCTTCCGACAAGGATATCTGCTATGGGTATGCAGTCGCATCATACGGTTTCTTCACCGACAATCAATCAGATCGAGCACGCGGCTGTAGAATATGGAAAGATAGTCGGCAAGATACAGCTTACAGAACTTGACCTAAAGGCAAGCAATGAATTTGACGGAACAGATGCTACACTAAAGGAGGAGTATACAAGGCAGGCATACAGGTATAAAGAAATTTATGATGTTATGCGTAAGGTCGACGCAATGGAGGACATTGATGTCAACGGAATTACAATATGGGGTGTAATAGACGGAAATTCATGGCTTCAGGACAGCAGCGATGTCGGGGGCGGAGCGGATGGAAGCAAAAGACAAGTTCCACTGCTTTTTGATGATGATTATAAGGCAAAGCCTTCTTTTTACGCATTTGTTAATGCTGAGAAATTAGAGCCATATATTCGTAACATTACTGTAATGCAGGCGGCGGAAGAGGAGCCGTATGCCAATGGAAAGACCTATGAGATTCAAGGAATCGATGCCACATTTACTCCCATTTGGACGGATACAGAATTAAAAGTAAAAGTGACAGTTAATGACACAAGTGTCAGTGAAGAAGACGCAGTCAAATTGTATATAGACTGGAATAAATCAGCGTCAGAAAATACAACATTTACGCCATCTGTAAAAACAAGAGCGGAAAGTCAGCCGTACGAGGGCGGTTATACGGCAGAGTTTGCAGTTTCACGGGAGCTTGTGCCTGCAGCAGGGTTTCGCTTAGATGTGGTGGTATCCGATAATGGACAAAATTACGCATTTAATGATAATACCATGAGTCAGGAAACGAGCAGCAAATACTATGCCTTGGCAATTACCAAGCCCTATATGACTATTGCGGGAATTGACAATAACATTATCCAAGTGGATGGTGAAAAGGAAGATGTGTGGGATCAGGCAAAGGAAGTCAGCTTCCAGATAAGGACAGGTTCTGCAAAGGCGTCTGCTTCTGCAAGACTTCTGTGGGATGAACAATATCTGTATGTGTTAGCAGAAGTAGTAGATCCAATGCTTGACAAGACTTCGGAAGCAGTCCATGAACAGGATTCTCTTGAAGTGTTTATTGATGAAAATAATCATAAGCAGGATTCCTATGAGGATGATGACAAGCAGTATCGTGTGAATTATGCAAATGAACAAAGTTTTAACGGAGGAACAAAATGTAACGCAGAGAATATCCTATCTGCAGCAGTAGAAACAGAAAATGGCTATCGGATTGAAGCTGCTTATCAATGGACGGATATTACCCCTTCAATGGGAACTAAGATCGGTATCGATCTGCAAATCAATGATGCGGAAGGCGGGACACGAATCGGAACGGTTAGCTGGTATGATGAGTCCGGAATGGGCTGGTCGTCACCGAGTGTATTTGGCACTGCAACGTTGGGAGCAGTGATTAAGACACAAGATGTAAAAAACGAATTGGATAAACTAATCAGTGATTGCGAGGCGTTCTTAAAAGATGCGAAAGCAGAAGATTACACACAGGAAACATGGAAAGCGTTTACGGAAGCGCTTGAAGCAGCCAAAGCAGTGAAAAACGATGAAACAGCTGCGCCGGAAGCAGTGAAACAGGCATATGAAACATTAAAAAAGGCTAAGGATGGATTATTGCCTGTTACAATAACGGAAGTAAATCTCAAAAATTTAATAGAGGAATGTGAAAAACTGAAAAAAGAAGATTATACAGACGAAAGCTGGAATCAGTTAATAAAAGCATTAGACGAAGCAAAAGCAGTATCGGCAAAGCCGGATGCGTCGCCAGAAGAAGTGCAAAAAGCACTGGCGGCACTGAAAGAAGCAAAAGCCGGATTACAGAAGCCGGGGGAATCGGAGCCAGTTAATAAAGACCAGTTGAAAGAACTTATCAGCAAGTGCGAAGAACTAAATCCAAATCATTATACAACGGAAAGCTGGGCAATTTATCAAAAGGCACTTGACGAAGCAAAGGCAGTGTCGGAAAATCCAAAAGCAACACAGGAAGAGGTGCAGAATGCGGCAGCAAAATTGTCAGAAGCATTGGAAATACTTAAACAAAGAGAAGGTCTTTGGGCATTTGACATTCACGATATTACATTTACAGGAAAAGCGCTAAAGCCAACGGTGACGGTATATAATGGCAGGACACTGCTGACACAGGGCAGAGATTATACAGTGACATATAAGGATAATATAAAGGTCGTAGAAAATGCCAAGGCAGTGATTAAGGGAAAAGGAAACTATACAGGAACCATCACGAAGACTTTTAAGATTGTTCCGAAGAATGTAGCGGATGAAGATATAACAATTTCCGATCTTTATGTTCGGGCGCCCAAAGCAGGCAAGAGCATTGTTCCAGCGCCGATCGTCATAAGAAACGGAAAGAAATTAAACAAGAAGGCTTTTACTGTAAACAAGATCCAAGATACTGCAGGAAAAACGATTGACAAAGTGACAGAATCGGGTACCTATACTGTAACTGTGAAGGGTGTGGAAGCAAATGGTTACACCGGAACCAAAGAAATCAGCATGGTTGTATTAAGCAGCGATCAGGTGCTTATGAGTGCGGTAAAGGTAACAGGTATTCAAAATAAACCGTACACAGGCGAAAAAATTGAACCAAAATTTACTGTAAAATATGGAAGGGATACACTGGTACCCAATCAGGATTATCAGGTTTTCTGCGATAGTATAGATGTAGGAACTGCAACAGCAGTTATCAAAGGTATTGGACAGAAATATATCGGTGAGAAAACGGTTACCTTTAAAATTACAGGTACAACATTAAAGGCAAAGGATGTGACACTTGAGAATGCAGCGAGTTTGGTCTATACCGGAAGTGAGATAGAGCCCATCGTTAAGGTTGTGGGCGCAGAGCAGAACCGTGATTTTATCGTGACATATGACAAAAATAATCAAGCAGGTACCGCTTCGGCAACGGTAAAGGGCATTGGAAATTATACAGGAACGGTAAAGAAAACATTCAAAATCGCACCGTTTGATCTTCAAAAGAATGAGGGAAACAAGCTAAGCTATCAAACCGCCAACATAAGTGTTCCATATAGGAAAGGCGGAAGCAAGTTGAACGAAACAGACCTAAATATTGTCTTTAACGGACAAAATTTAGTGGAAGGCGTGGATTATACTTTGATTTACAAAGGAAATAAGAAATGTGATACAGCCACCGTTAAGATAAAGGGAAAAGGAAATTTCAAGGGAACAACAAATCCAGTTAACTTTACGATTGTTCCGCAGGATATTGCGAAGCTGACAAATCTTGTAATATCGGATGTAACGGTAAAGAATGCAGGGAAATACAGCAACGTAAGTCTGACGATAAAAGACTTCGACGGAAAAGCTTTGAAAAAAGGGAAGGATTACAAAGTTGAGTATACAAAACAGGACGGTACAACACCGATAATGGAAACACCGAAAGCGGGTGATGTTATTCGTGCGAAAATAGAAGGCATTAACTGCTATACAGGTAGTACTTATGCTGACTTTAGAATTATAGAGAACAGCGCGGATCTCTCTAAGGCAAGCGTAAAGGTGGAGCCGCAGAGTTATACCGGAAAGGAAATTACGCTGTCAGAGATGAATGATATAGGAGAACGTCAAATTCTTGTTACAATCAAGGTAAATGGCGAGAAAAAGACGCTAAAGGAGGGTACTGATTACGAAATAGTGAAAAACGGATATTCCAATAATATACACAAAGGAACAGCAAAAATGATAATTCGTGGAATTAACGGATATGGAGGGATAAAGACCGTTTCCTTCAAGATTAAGGCACAAGACTTGCATCTTGATTGGTATGAAAATTTATACAAAAAGACAATGTCATGGTTTTATGAAATATTGAACTAATTGGTTAACAGATAAAGCGCAAGCCCTTTCCGGATTTTGGAGAAGGGCTTGTGCCTGTGTTTAATTACTTACAGGAATTGAAAGGTTATTAAATATATCTAAAAGATATATTTATAAGATGCATTTTAGGGGCATTAAAAAGGGAGATGAAGTAGGATGGAAAAAAATCAAAAAGCAATACGAACAGGCAATGTGCTTCAAACGATCAAAAGCAAAATAGTGATTATGGGGGTTTTTTCTATTCTTGTTGCAGTCGGCATTGGCGTATTGGGGATTAATTCACTCAATAGAAACAGCAGCAACAGCGAAATAGAGTCGATAGTCAATGAAATTGATGTGTTGCAAACCAAAAATCTTGCACTGGAAGCACAATATCAATATTACATAGAACAAAGTTATTTAGATAGTATACTTGGCAACCTGAATCAGATGACGGCTAATGCAGAATTACTGAAAGGTTTAACTGGTTCGAAGTATAATGAAAATGTAGAAAAGATGCTTGACAGACTGGCAAAGATTCAGGCAGATTACAGCAATATCAGCAGTTTCAGTGCAACACGCGGGTTTAGCAGCGATGATGGTTTGTACAAACAATACCTGGAATCAGGCAGCATCTTGTCTGATAGTGTTTCTCTTTTGGTAGATCGGCAAGAGTGGATGGAAATCAAATGGATTGACAGCAGTATGTGGACGAGCGGCGAACGTGTGACAATTGATGGCAAAGAATATGTTAAGTTAATTTATCGCGGGCCTGTGCCGGAAAGCGTAAAACGGAATTTTATGGCATTCCGTGTGGGAGGAACGTTAACTTATAATAAAAACTGCTATATTACAGATGTAAAACTGGTTAAAGGAGCAGATGATACAGATATTGATCTGTCTGCAATAGAATCTGTTAATGGCTCTGGGCTTGCGTATGTGGACAGTGAAATAACAGAGTTTGATGCAAAACCTGCAATACGTGTTGGATGTAACTTTAACGCGGCAAATGCATGTTGGGAGGAGTTTGCAGCGCAGATTACAATCACCGATTATGCACCACAGAATTATTCTGATATAGAGTATACGCTGTATTTTGAACTGACAGACGGAGCATATGAATATAAATATGGTGGTTCTTATTCTGGAATTTATCTTTTCGCAAACAGCCTGGAACAGCTTGACAATTATGTAAGCGCTTACAGTAAATTGGTGGTGGAAGGCAAAGATGTAACAGAACAATATGCAAAAATAGAAGCACTGATTACAGAACTGGAGGAGAATATCCCGCTTTATACGGCAAGCGAGGAACTTATCCAGGATGCGCTTATGAAATTGGATGCGCAAAAGGAAATTTTACAGCAAATGAAGGAATTGGATGATAAAATTCTTGCGTTAAAAGCGGAAAATGCAGTGCTCAACGAGGAACTGACAGAACTATGCAGATTTGTCAGCAATATGGCATCAGACGATATGGAGGGGATAAAAGCATCTACACAAAAACTTAGCATTATTGTGATTGTGACGGCGTCTATTATACTTGTTGCTACAACCATGCTGATAGGCAGCAGTATTGATAAAAATGTGCTGCATTTTAAGACTGCTTTAGGAAAAATAACACAGGGGAAAATAAGTGTTAGGATAAAGGCAGATGGAAGGGACGAGTTTTCACAGTTTGGAAAGAGCTTGAATCTATTTCTGGATAAACTGGAAGGCAGTATCTATCATTTGCAGCAAATAGCAGCGCATCTTGCAGAAGCGGGGGATAAATTAGAAGACAAGGCGAATCGAACAAAGGGTGCGGCTGAAATAGTCAGTGCTGCTTTGGAGGATATTGCAAAGGGGGCAGTAACACAGGCAGATGATGTATCGGTTTCTTCGCAGCAGGTATCTAATATGCGTAAAAATATGATGCAAATTAGCGAAAGCGTAAGCGATTTATCTATTACTTCAAAAGGAATGAGCGAAAAAGGAACCGAAGCAGCTAAGATTGTAAAAGAATTAGGCAATACCAGTGATAAAACGACAGAGGCATTTATAAAGATATCTGAGCAGATACATAAGACAAATTCCTCTGTGGTAAAAATTCAGGAAGTTGTGAATTTAATTGCACAGATTGCAAGCCAGACAAACTTGTTATCATTGAATGCCAGTATTGAAGCAGCGAGAGCAGGAAGCGCAGGAAAAGGATTTGCGGTAGTAGCGAGTGAAATTCAAAAATTAGCAGAACAAACGAATTCTTCTGCAAAAATAATTGATGAAATCATACTATTATTGTCAGATGAATCACAAAAAACAGTACAATCTATTAATGAAGTTACAGACATGATTATGAGCCAGAAGAAAAAACTAGATGACACCAAGATAAAATTCAATGTTGTGGAGGAAGGGATTATATCAACGAATGGCGGGATGCAAGTTGTATTAGAACAAGCGGATATATGTGGTAAAGCAGGGGCGCACGTAGTGGATCTGATGACCAATTTGTCTGCGATAGCAGAAGAAAACGCCGCAACTACACAACAGACAAATGCTTCGATGAATGAATTGAATGATGCGACAGCTTCTCTTGCGGCGACTGCCTTAGAACTGCAAAAACTGTCAAAGTCTGTTGAGGAAGATTTAAACTACTTTCATACAGAGGAAAAGGAATAACGGCAGTATAGACAGTAGGAAAGATTGTGTCAGGAATGGCAGTAATCTTTCCTGTTTTTATATATTTCTATACTTACGAGCGATTAGATTTTCCTTTCTGCACAGCGCGTATTGTCCGCTTATGTAATATGGACTGTGCAGAAATTGGAAAATCTTAGCGTTCGTAAGTATCATTATCGGAACGGCAAAGTGCACAATATTCCGTCGGTGTGCATTTTTTTAGCTTCTTAAAGGTTCGGTTAAAGGTAGCAATACTAGAAAAGCCCGATGCAAGCGCCACGTCAATAATGGGGTATCCTGATGCCGACAATAGTTCTTCCGCTCTGCGTATTCTTCTAAGCGTAAGATAGTCATAGAAAGTAGATCCTGTATATTGTTTAAAAAGTCGCGAAAAATGATATTTTGAAAAACATGCCACATCTGCAACATGTTCTAACGTTAAAGGCTCCATATAGTGCGTATTAATATACTGAAATACTGTATTGAATTTATTGATATATTCTAACTGCTTATAGGCGCTTAACATAGAAAGTTCTGTATTGTTTTTAATATTTTTTCTTCCAAGTTCTGCACAAAGTTCTAAGATAGAGGCATAAATCTTAAATTCACTGAAAGCGTTACCGCTTGTATATTCACTGTATATAGCAAGCATCTGATTCTTTAGGGTGATATATAATGTATCCTCCTCACATGCGGCAAAGAATAGCGGGAATGACAGCAGGAGCAGCAAGTTTGGGAAATTATGCATTTCGGAAAGTGGAGATAGTTCAAATAATATAATTAGCCGTACCCCTTCTGAAGGAGCTGCCAATGAATGAAGTTCTCCAGCAGGAATAATTAGGATATCTCCTGTGTTAAGCAGATAGGGATGTCTGCGTGCCGTGACATGATAACTGCCGTCTACAGGCATAATAATTTCTACGGCATTATGCCAGTGTTCGGCATAATCTTCGGATTCTCGATTAACCCATAACAGAACAGAGGAATCTTTGGGATAAGATACTTTTTCTTGAGTTCCCTCAACAATTCGTTTAAATGCAGAGTCACTGTGAGATTGTGGTAGATGAATGATATCTGACATAGATACGTTTCCTTTCAAATATAGGTAGTATTATCAATTATTGCGCTATATGTTCGCAAAACAATCTTTTTAGGGATTGGTTGTTTTTACGATAGTGTTGCTTGATAAGCGATGATGGATTTTAGTAAGATATCATAATCTTACAATATTGTTTGTTTTTCCGATAGTGTTGCTTGACAAGCTTTGATAAAGCAGTAGTCTGTGTTTGTAAAGCAGCACTTTTATAAAATATACGGTGTTTAACATTAAGGTAGCTAGGAACTGTTAAAGAATTAATCTTTACATCTGACTTGTCTAAATCTTCTGCAAAGTTAATTCTTAACAGTTCCTTAATGGAAATTATACTAGCAAAATGCAATGCTGTAAATAGATGATTATATGATAGAGTTACAATTCAGCCCAGAACTTTGCACTACACTGCAAAGTCTTTAAGAAAGCGTAGTTATTTAAAATAAGCAATATTTGTAATAATAACGAGCAATTTTTGAGAAGAAAGAACCCAGAAATTCCGTTAATGTTATTTTTGTAAACGAAAAAATTGTGCATTTTGACTATTTTGTACAGTATATGGAGGAAAAGATATGGATTTAAACGAAAATCAAGAAAAATGTGCGGCGTATCGCCGCAGAGCAGAAGAATTAGTGGCACAGATGACGCTGGAAGAGAAGGTGGAACAGACATTGTATCAGGCGCCTGCTGTGGAACGACTTGGAATTAAAAAATATAATTGGTGGAATGAGGCGCTGCATGGTGTAGCACGTGCGGGTACAGCTACCGTATTTCCACAGGCAATAGGAATGGCAGCAACGTTTGATGAAGATTTAGTAGAAAAAGTGGCAGATGTAGTATCCACTGAGGCAAGAGCTAAATTCAATATGCAGCAAAAAGGAGATGATACAGATATTTATAAAGGACTAACCTTCTGGGCGCCAAATGTCAATATTTTCCGTGATCCAAGATGGGGCAGAGGACATGAAACGTTTGGAGAAGACCCATATCTTACCAGCAGAATGGGTGTTAGATATATTATGGGACTTCAAGGACATGATGAAAATTATCTAAAAGTAGCTGCCTGTGCAAAGCATTTTGCTGTACATAGCGGACCGGAAAGCGTAAGACATGAATTTAACGCAGTGGCGGGCGAGCAGGATATTCAAGAAACATATCTGCCTGCGTTTCGTGCATGTGTGCAGGAGGCAAAAGTGGAATCGGTTATGGGAGCGTATAACAGGACGAATGGAGAACCTTGCTGCGGCAGCAGACATCTTCTTATAGAGATATTAAGGGAAGAATGGGGATTTCAGGGACATGTAACCTCGGACTGTTGGGCGATTAAGGATTTTTATGAAGGACATGGGGTAGCAGCCAATGCGCAGGAAGCAGCGGCGATGGCGATGAATAATGGCTGTGACCTAAATTGCGGCACATTATTCACCTATCTTACACAGGCAGTGCGTGAAGGGAAAGTGAGTGAGAAAAGAATTGATGAGGCGGTTGTTAATCTTTTCACAGCGCGGATGAAGCTTGGTGTATTTGACAAAAAAGAAAATCCATTTGATGCGATACCTTATACTGAAGTGGATAGAAAAGAGGCAAGAGAGTTAAATTGTGATGTGGCATCAAAATCGGTTGTGCTTCTCAAGAATAAGGATAATCTTCTGCCCCTTGATAAAAGTTCTATTAAAACCATTGGAGTGATTGGCCCAAATGCTGACAGCAGAAGTGCACTTGTGGGAAATTATGAGGGAACAGCATCCAGATATATTACCGTGTTAGAGGGAATACAGGACTATGTACAGGATGAAGTACGTGTTTTATATTCACAAGGCTGCCATTTGTATAAGGACAGGACAAGCAATCTTGCGATGGAAAACGACAGAGAAGCAGAAGTAAGAGGTGTCTGTGAAGCCAGTGATATTGTGATTGCCGTAATGGGAATGGATGCAACACTTGAAGGTGAGGAGGGCGACACCGGAAATGAATATGGCAGCGGCGATAAGCCTACGCTTGCGTTGCCAGGGCTTCAGCATAATATCCTAAAAGTTGCAAAAGAATGTGGGAAACCAGTGATACTTGTATGTTTGACTGGAAGTGCTATGAGCCTTACCTGGGAAGAGGAAAATCTGGATGCGATACTGCAAGGGTGGTATCCGGGCGCACAAGGCGGAAAAGCAATTGCCAAAATCCTTTTTGGTGAATCCAATCCGCAGGGAAAACTACCCGTTACGTTCTATCGTACTACAGATGAACTTCCGGATTTCGAAGACTATTCGATGAAAGGAAGGACATATCGTTATATGACTAATGAACCGTTGTATCCGTTTGGGTATGGATTGTCTTATACGACATATGCTTATTCAGAAGCTGCCTTTTTGGAGGAAACACCAGATGTTAATGCAGGCGTGCAGATTGGTTTTACGGTTACGAACACAGGAAAAAGAGAGGGTACAGAAACGGTTCAGGTTTATGTAAAGGCAAAAAAAGAGAATACGCCTAACGCACAGTTAAAAGGAATACAGAAAGTATTTTTAAAAGTTGGTGAAAGCAGGAAGTGCCAAATTTTTCTGCCGAAAGAGGCATTTATGCTGTGTGATGAAAATGGAACAAATAAGATGGCAGGATGTGAATATGAAATCAGCATAGGAGGAAGTCAGCCGGATGTAAGAAGTGAAAAACTTACAGGAAGCAGTACAATTCGGCTATATATAAAATAATACATTGCAAAGTACACAGGTTTTATAGAAATGGAGAAAGTGTATGTTAAA
Organism: Lachnospiraceae bacterium; assembly: GCA_009774395.1. GTDB lineage: Bacteria > Bacillota > Clostridia > Lachnospirales > Lachnospiraceae > COE1. Next base: position 27,261 of record VSNQ01000026.1, on the reverse strand, counting down.
GGTTTTATTGGTGGACGATGAACCATTTATCCTTCAAGGATTATCAGCGCTGATTAACTGGGAAAACGAGGGATATGAGATTGTATATACATGCTCAAACGGGAAAGAAGCATTGGATTATCTGATAGGAAATAAGGTTGACCTTATTATAGCAGACATAAAAATGCCGGTTATGTCAGGAATAGAGTTGCTGAAAAATATAAGGGAAAAAAATATAACAGACGCATTTTTCGTTTTTCTAAGTGGTTATGGAGATTTTGTCTATACCAAAGAAGCAATACAGCAAAATGCTACAGATTATATATTAAAACCTGTACAAAAAGAACAGCTGATAGAACTCCTTGGCAGAGTTTCTGGGTTTGCGTGCACTGCAAGGCAGGAGAAAAAAAAACGGATCGTACCAAGCATTATGTATTATTCTGAAGGAGAGGAAAGCCTTCCTGTAAGTATTATTACAAAAGCAACTATGGATATGCTTTTGGAAGCTGTGGTAGAGAATGATAAAGAAAAGATGCAGTCAGCAGTTGCGGAAGTTTATAAACAAATCAAAGAGGAAGATATGGACGCAGAATTTGTGCGTATGAATATGAACTATATGCTGCTGCGGCTGGTTCATCTTGCTATGGAACAAGATCCTGATGTAAATCAAAATGAAATTATCCAGATGATACGTGAAAATGCTTTTGATGAAGAAACGGACAATGGGAATCGAGGGCACTTTGAGAAGCTGATTCATGATTTTGCAGATTATCTTTGCCAGTTAAGAAGCAATGTGTCACGAAGCGTTTTAAGTGATATAGAAAACTATGTGAAGGAACATTATAGTCAAAACATTTCATTAAAAGAATTGAGTCAGAAGTTTTTTATTAATAGCGCATATCTTGGGCAGATATTCAAAAAGCAGTATGGTGTATCTTTCAGAGAATATCTTAATAAATTTAGGATTGAGAAAGCGGCTGAGATGCTGTTGAAAACGGATGATAAGATATATGCGATTGCAGAACAGGTGGGATACCATGATCCAGATTATTTTATTAATAAATTTATAGCGGTGAAAGGATGCACCCCTACAAGTTACCGAAGAAATACAAGAAAATAGATTTCACTGGGAGGCGGTTAAAATGGAAAAAAAGAGAGAGAGCAGTCAATGGAAAGGTGCATTTAATACAGGTGTCTATCGGAATATGTTTGCAGAAGTCGGATTTGTGGAAGAGGAAATTGAACAAAGAAAGCAGGAGATATTCCAGACATTGTTTTATGGTGATGAGGAAGAACGAATATATTTTCCTGTTGGATCAGATATGGGATATATAGAGGATACTGGAAATTATGATGTACGGACGGAAGGGATGTCCTATGGCATGATGATGTGTGTGCAGATGGATCGGAAAGAAGAGTTTGACCGTTTATGGAAATGGGCAAGGACTTATATGTATATGGAAGAAGGAGAAAACAAAGGCTATTTTGCATGGTCATGCAAAACAGATGGTACGAAAAATGCATTTGGAGCAGCACCAGACGGAGAGGAATTCTTTGCAATGTCACTTTTTTTCGCATCGCACAGGTGGGGAGATGGAGAAGGAATATTTCAGTATGCAAAAGAAGCAAAAGAACTGCTCCATACCTGCATTCACAAGGGCGAAGGTCAAGAAACGGGAAGGGCAATGTGGGATAAAAATAATAAGCTGATACGCTTTGTCGCAGAAGTGGATTTTTCAGACCCTTCTTATCATTTGCCTCATTTTTATGAACTTTTTGCAAGGTGGACATACAAGGAAGATGCTGTATTTTTTCAGGAGGCGGCGAAAGCAAGTCGGGAATATCTCAAGAAAGCTTGTCATCCGGAAACCGGGTTATGTGCTGAGTACGCGGAGTTTGATGGTACTCCTTATCGGCAGGAATTAGAACGCTGGGGCAGACATGACTGGTATTATAGTGATGCATATAGAACCATAGCGAATATAGGACTGGATTACAGCTGGTTTGCTGCCGATGTGTGGGAGCAAGAGATTGCAGATAAATTGCAGGCTTTTTTTTGTGATACTTTGGCACAAGAGTATAGGGATGGTATATATGCTATAGATGGTACAATACTGGAAGGCAAAGCATTACATCCATTGGCGATGATAGCAACCAATGCACAAGCAAGTCTGGCAGCCACAGACAAAAATGCATATAAACTGGTTAAGGACTTCTTCAAAACACCATTAAGAAAAGGGAATAGAAGATATTATGACAATTGTCTTTACTTTTTTGCGTTTCTGGCATTAAGCGGAAATTATAGGATATATTAATCGAGATAATATTTTATGGGAAAGAGCAGCTGAAATAGCGTAGCCGAAGGGGCAATATTATGGATATTAGAAATAGAATTAAAGAACATAAAATATTAAAAAGGCTGTTTCATTATATTTTAGCAAACCTCAATAAAATTAATCTGCAAAGCAAGCTGTTGGTAATGCAGATACTCTGCGTTATTTTGCCGCTTATACTAACAGATGCCATTATAATTGGCATTGCAGTAAGCGGCGAAAAGCAGCTTATGCTTCAAGATATGAGCAATACGGCGAGTTCAGTAAAATATGTGATTACTGAATATGTAAGTTCAGCGGCATTGCTTGCCCACAATATATACAGCAATCGGTATGTAAATGATTTTATAATGAAGACTTTTGAGTCCAATCTGGATTATTATAACAGCCAGTTGGATTTTATCAAAGATTCCCTGTATCCTGTCAGCAGGAGTGTTGGGTTTAATGGTGCGGTGATTTATGCAGACAATAAGGGGATTGTAAATGGAGGATATTTTAAACAACTCAATCAAGTAGAAGAAAAAGGCTGGTACAAGCGTCTGATGGAAGGAAGCAATGATATTATTGTAGATGTGGAATATTCCCAAAAGGGAAATGTGTATACAAAGAATTTTTTTCTGGCACATAAGATGGATTACTATAACAAGGGAAAGAGCAAGGATGTACTGCGGTTGGAACTGGATTACAGTGCAATTGTGCGCCAAATCATAAACGCAAATTATAATTCAAAAGTTTATGTCTGCGATGGAGATACCATATTGTTTTCAAATGATGGGAAGGGCGGGATACAAACGCCCTTTGCTTTTTTTCAATTGGATACCAGCGAGAAAGAAATTGTGACTGCGGCGCTACAATTGTATGATTCTGAGTATATTATCTACGTTTTGCCGCCGGAGGTTACAGCATTGGACAAGGGGATGGATTATTTTCAACTTATCTTGTTATTAATTGCATTTAATATTGTGTTGCCGTATGTACTTATGAAACTGATTAGTAAATCTATTATTCAGCGAATTTCGGAACTTAGAAATGCCTTTGGCGCTGTGAAAGAGGATGAACTTATCTTAATACCGGAAATTAACGGAAGTGATGAAATTAGTGAATTAATGGAAAGTTATAATATTATGGCGGCACGCATGAATGGTTTAATTCAGACAGTATTTAAAAACAAACTTTATCAGCAGGAAATGAATATTGCAAGACAGAAAGCCGAACTTCTAGCATTGCGCAGCCAGATTAATCCGCATTTTTTATTTAATGCATTAGAAAGCATACGGATGCACAGCGTGTTAAAGCATGAGGATGAAACTGCTGATATGGTTGAAAAGCTTGCGTTGATGCACCGACAGAATGTGGAGTGGGGCAGGGATCTTGTAACAATACGGGAGGAAACCAGCTTTATCAAAGCCTATCTTGATTTGCAGAAATACCGGTTCGGAAACAAACTGTCCTATGTTATTGATATTGAAGATGAATGTATGAGTTATCGCGTCCCCAAGCTTACGCTTGTAACTTTTGTGGAAAATGCCTGTGTTCACGGTATAGAGAATAAACCGAGTACTGGCTGGATATTCTTACGCGGGAAGTATGAGAAAGAAAATAAGAGAGTTGTATTTGAGATAGAGGATACCGGAAACGGAATGGCGGAGGACAGGTGTTTAAAGCTGCAGGAGATGATGAACAACGTTCAGATTGATATGATAAAGGAAAGCATCCATGTAGGAATATTAAATGCCGCACTTAGGCTGAAAATGGCTGTGAACAATCATGTTGCATTTATGGTAGAAAGCGAAGAAAATGTAGGCACGATTGTAACAATTAAAATGTCAGATGTTACAGCAATATAGATTATGTGCAATTTGTATATCAAAACTGGATAAAAGGGTTTATTATTATGCAAAACTATAATTTATAGGGGTTATCCTATTGTTTGTTGGGTTGAGAAAATGGTAATATCCGATAAAATATATATGTAAAGCAAATGGCTGATAAGCATTTTTGCCAATCATATTAATATTGATTCAAGGAGGTTCATATGAAAAAGCGTAGAATAATGGCAGTTTTTATGACTGCAGCATTGGCGGCATCTGTACTTGGAGGGTGCGGTGGTTCGACAGATAGCAACAGTTCAGCAGACAATAGTAATTCAGCAGACAATAGTAATTCAGCAGATAACAGTGTACCAGCTATCAGTGAAAATTCTGGGAATGAGGACAATTCTTCATCCAATGGCTCGGGTGACATTATAGAGTTCACTGCATTTTTTGCAACACCGGGCGCAGAAATCAATGATGATAATGAGATACAGCAGTTAATTGCAGAGAAAACAAATGTGAAAGTAAAAGAAACTTGGCTGACAGGACAGACTGCAAGTGAAGCGGTTGGTACGATTGTAGCAGGCGGAGAATATCCGGATTTTATAGATGGCGGTGATGCAATGGCAGCCCTTTATGATGCCGGAGCCTTGGTTGCTTGGGATGATTATATTGATAAATATCCAAATATTAAAGAATTTTATACAGATGAAGAATGGGATAAATTTAGGCAGGAGGACGGCCATATTTATTGGATGAATGCTTTCCAGAATATTTATGGTGAAGATAAAACAACAACGCATAATGATGAAGCATTCTGGGTGCAGGCGCGTGTATTGGAATGGGCAAATTATCCAAAGATTCAAACCCTTGATCAGTATTTTGAATTGCTTGATTCTTATGCGGAAGCAAACCCTACAATGGAGGATGGTACAGCAATTATCCCTTATACAGTGCTTTGCGAGGATTGGAGATATTTCTGTATAGAGAATGCGCCACAGTTCCTTGACGGGTATCCAAACGACGGTTCTTGTATTGTAGACCCAGAAACACTTACGGTTATTGACTATAACACAACAGATACCGCATACCGTTATTTTAAGAAACTGAATGAGGAATACCATGCAGGCAATATTGATCCGGAATCCTTTACACAGACATATGATGAGTATATTGCAAAGCTTTCAACAGGTCGTGTGCTTGGTATGTGCGATCAGTGGTGGGATTTCTCCGCTACGGTGAATGATGTATTTAAGCAGCAGGGATTAGACAAAAAGGGCTGTAATTATGTTCCTCTTGGACTTACCATTGACGAAGGCATGGAGAATCAATGGTATACAAGCGGCGGTACGTTGAATGTATCAAGCGGCTTGGGAATCAGTGTAAGCTGCAAAAATGTAGATGCAGCATTTAAGTTTGTAGATGATTTGTTAAGTCAGGAAATTCACAATTTAAGATACTGGGGTGTTGAGGGTGTTGACTATCAAGTAGATGAAAATGGTCTTTTCTACAGAACAGAAGAACAGAGAATGAATGCTTCAGATACCGCATACAAAGCATCCCATATATGTAGTTACAGTTATTTCCCGAACTGGCTGGGAACCAGTAGAGATGGCATTAACGCAATGCAGCCGACAGAGCAGCCGTTTGAATTTATGGACAGTCTTGCGGAGCCGGTAGTAAAATGCTTTGAAGCATATGGTGTTAGTACATATCCTGGAATGCTCGGATCTGTCAATAAGGCAGGCAAATGGTATCCAATGTATAGCTTCTCCAATACAATGACAACAGCGACCCCCGGCGGTGTAGCATGGACGAAGATGGGTGAAGTAAAGCATGAGTGGCTTCCGAAAATTGTTATGATGGATAACTTTGATGATGCTTGGGAGCAGTATATGGAAGTATACAGCGCGTGCAAACCAGAAGATTTTATCAGCGAGATGCAGGCAGAATTGGATAGGAGAGTTGCACAGTAAGTTTCTATGCAGTTAGATAATAGTATTTATGGCTGGAACGGCAACGGCAGGATATAAGGTTGCCGTTCCGCAAAATATGTAATAGAGGGATAGAGGGGTGATGGAATGGCACGTTCGGCAGAAACGGCTGCGAAAGATAAAAAAATCACATGGAAAGAGATAAAACGTCAAAAAGTATTGCTGATATGGTCAGCAATAATTGTAGTGTATGGGTTTATTTTTTACTATCTGCCGCTAGGCGGATGGATAATGGCGTTTCAAAATTATAAACCCAAAGATGGATTGCTGCATTCTAAATTTATTGGTCTTGATAAATTCAAGTTTCTTTTTACAGACGGGACTTTTATACAAGTAGTGCGTAATACCGTTGCAATGGGTGTTATAAATTTAGTTGTGACGTTTGTAATGGCAATTGTATTTGCAATCCTATTAAATGAAGTAAAGAATAATTTTGGAAAGAAATCAGTACAGACAATATCTTATCTGCCGCATTTCCTTTCATGGATTATTGTAACAGGTATTTTACATGATGCATTATCTGGAACAGGTATTATAAATGAACTTCTTATGCGTTTTCATTTTATCGATCAGCCGATAAACTTTTTTGCACATCCCGGTTATTTCTGGCCTATTGTTGCATTTGCAAATGTGTGGAAAGAAACTGGATGGAATGCCATTATTTATCTGGCAGCGATAACAGCGATAGACCCATCGCTCTATGAGGCGGCGTCTATGGACGGAGCAGGCAGATGGGCAAAGATTAAGCATATTACACTTCCAAGCATTCGACCAACAATTATGATTTTGCTCCTGATGAATGTGGGCAATGTATTGAATGCAGGGTTTGAAATACAGTATCTGTTAGGAAACGGTCTTGTAAAGAGCGTTTCTGAAACAATTGATATTTACGTTTTGAAATGGGGCATTAGCCAGAATGACTTTTCGCTTGGTACTGCAGCAGGTATCTTTAAGAGTGTTGTCAGTATTATACTGATTGTGATTGCGAACCAGCTTGCAAAACGTGCAGGTGAAGAAAGGCTGTTCTAGCAGATAAATCATAGGAGGTTAAGAAGAATGAATAAGAAGAAAACATCTGCGGCTGATAAAGCATTCACGATCTTCAACACAATTTTTATGGTGGCATTTGTGGTAATTACGCTGTATCCAGTGCTGAATACGCTTGCCATATCCTTAAATGATGGTATTGACACGGTTCGCGGCGGGATATATCTTTTTCCAAGAAAATTTACACTGAAAAATTATCAGACAGTGCTTCAGACACAGAACTTAAAGATAGGTGCATATATTACCGTTGCAAGAACAATTATAGGCACACTTCTGGCGCTTGTGCTAAATGCAATACTGGCATTTATTGTAAGCCGTAAAAAGTTCTTGTTTAAATCCCAGCTATCACTTTTCTGGGTAATAACAATGTATGTGAACGGCGGTATGATCCCAACATTTCTCGTATATAAGGGACTTGGGCTTACTAACAGCTTTTGGGTGTATGTAATACCGGGGATGATTAGCGCATTTAATATGCTGGTGCTTCGTACCTATATGCAGGGACTTCCCGATTCGCTGGAAGAATCGGCACAGCTTGACGGGGCAGGATATACAGTAATTTTTACAAAAATTATCTCGCCTTTATGCAAGCCTGTATATGCTACCATTGCTTTGTTTGTGGCTGTATATCAGTGGAATTCATGGTTTGATGCAATGCTGTACAATCGTATGAGTTCACAGTATACAACGCTTCAGTATGAATTGATGAAACTCCTCTCCTCAGTCATGCAGCAAAGCGGCAGTGCTGACGCAGCAAAGAACACAGCAGCGGCAGTAACGCCTGCCTCCGTAAGAGCGGCAGCAACCATTGCAACAATGCTTCCAATAGTCTGTCTGTATCCATTCCTGCAAAGGTATTTTGTAACAGGTCTTACCATTGGTGGTGTTAAAGAATAAGATACATATAAGACGGAATTGCATATTAATATACCTGTGGCAGAATTTGGCAGTGCCGCAGGTATATTTTTCGTAAGGCAGCTTTTTGGGAATACTGCTTATTGGAGCGGATTCTTAATGGGGGGTTATGGCAGTTGCCTTTTCTCTTCCTTCGTTTCCATAGTCCAGCAGTTCGACAGCAAATCCAGATGTAGAACCGGAACAACTGCCTCTCTTGGGAAATAGTTATAACTGTAACCTGCCGCAAAAATATCCCCTAAATTCATCATATGTACACCGCATTTATGGTCATCGCAGATGGAACGCAGCCACCAATGACAACTATAATCCTTATGATTATCAGGGCGGAGCCAGACACCACGCGCATGGGCATAGTTGCTTGCTTTCATAATGCGGTTTGCCTTTTTGTTGCGCTTGTGCTCCCAGTCGATGCGTGCATCCCAGAAACCATAAATCGTATTGCGCAGTTCTGGAATTGACAGCAGATAGATAAAATCGTTTGTATTATTGCCGCAGTCAGCATGATAATGAAATTCTGGTACGGCGTGATTTATTACCTCCTGCTGTACAATGGCTTTCTGCTCACTGCTGTTAAATGCCGTTTGATAAAAGTCGTTGTTTAGCCAATGGCGGAGAGAACAGGTTTCCCATGTAATTGTTTCAAATGTATTATAAGCCTTGATATCATGGAACATCTTACAGTCCAGTCCAATGTCTGCGATAACAAACAATGTTTTTTCATTATTCTGCATTACGCGCCATTTGATTGGTTCCCATAGAAAGTAGCGAAAATCACTGTTGCCGAAAAATTCCGGATTGGCGGCGTCCTCTTTGCGCAGACGTCGGTATTTTGTGCCATTTACCCACGCGTCGCTGGTTTCTGTGTAGTCTGCCTGTTTAATGGCGGGTGTTAAGTCTGCTTCGTTTACTTCGGACTGCGGATAACTGCCAAAATAGACATAACTCCAAATTGTCTGTCCTGTGACAGTGTGGTAGGCTGGATTTGCAGGCGCTAGGTTTGCTTCCATTGTTCTCCTCCTTGTATCTTGATATGTATACCAGTTAATAATTTGAACGTGATTTTTTATATTTATATCTCCTGCGTGCTTTGTACGTATACGAATCAATAGTTTGACAGTTTGCTTTCAAATTTAGGCTTTAAATTTAGGTTTTAATCTTAGGCTTTAATCTTTAACCTTAGGCTTTAATCTTAGGCTTTAATCTTAGGTTTCAATCGAAATGGCATAATCTAAAATCACATTTCCTGTTTCATCTGGTGTGGTAAATCTTGGGCAACTATATCGTTCAAAACACCAATTATCCTCTTTGCGTTTGATATTATGTGCCTTTAATTCCTCTAAACACATATTGTGTGTTTCCATTGTGTAAAACGCGTTACTGTCCTCATTATCATACAAATAGCATACCGCATAATCCAATGGTTCGATATCAATATGTTCAAAACCCTCAGGAACTTCTGTAGTCACGGGGAATAACATACCAATCCAATATTCGGGCATACCGTTTACAATACGCACCGCACTAAGATAAGCGTCCCCATTAAACGGAAGACTTTGATTTTTTTCTAATATCGAAAACCAATTATTTTCCCACCATTCGCTCCAATTTAAGCCATTTACATATTTCTTGCCAATCAACCGTGCTGCTGGGCAGTTTTCTTTTTTTATCTCTAAAATTTTGACGGACATTTCTATAACCTCCATAAAATATAATTTACGGAATTGTTCGATATTATTATCTTACCACAAATGTGTATACAATTCTACAAAAATTTGCAATGCAAATGAAAAACGTAAATAAATTTTATTGTGTAATTAAGTATTTTTTTGTATAATTGAAGTACAGCAAAAGCAGGCAGTAATGTATCTTGGTTGGTATAGTCCAGCTTAGTTTAGGGCTTTGCACTGTGCTGCAAAGTCCTAAAGACAGCGTAGAGATTGCGATGTATCCAAATTATTGCGAAGCGATTTTGCATGGCATGATGCGTTATAATTGAGCAAGGTTGAATTGTAACTTTGAGATTAGGAACTGTTCAGATTCATTCTTTAACAGTTAAAATTTTTGAGTAACCTGACTACATCACGCCAGCCATATACGTTTAACCAGTGTAGTGCGGTAAATTCTGGCGTTATGTAGTATAACTGGGGATTAGAGGAAAAACTGCGTATAGCAGATGGTTGAGAGAAATGTCTATAAATATAACCTTATTTTATTCCATATTGCATCTGCTGGTAGATGGTATCTGTGCATTTGCAATGTTTGCAATATTCCTTCCACAGAGAGAAGGAATGCTTTTTTTGATACTATATAATTTCTGCGCCTTTGCGTTGCAAATGCCGTTTGGTGTTATTTTAGATATGCTGCAAATACGGCTGGAGCAGAGGGCGCATTTTTATATAAAACTGCAATTAGATCAGGCAGATGCCATGCCAGAAAATAAAAATTGGTTAGCGACGAAGGATTTCTTTGCAATTGAAAATAAAAAACAGATGTTATGTTTGATAACCGTGGCAGTAGGATTATTGTTTACCATTCTTGGCACTGTGACACATCCTGTGATTTTGGGAATTGGAAACGCACTATTTCATATTGGCGGTGGTGTGGGAACCATTCACGAGGATACGGCAAAAAACTGGAATGGCAAAGGGCTGGGCGTTTTTGTAGCGCCGGGTGCGCTGGGGCTGTATCTTGGTACGATTGCAGGAAAAAACGGGATACGAAGCTCTCTGCTTTGGATAATGTGCGCTCTTTTGGCAGGCTTGTTTGTGGCACTGTTATATTTATGGAACCGCAGCATAAACGGCAATAAAGACAAGCAAATTAAAGGATATGAATTGCTGCTCAAGCAAATGCAATTAAAGCAAATGCAATTAAAGCAAATGCAATTAAAGCAAATGCAATTAAAGCAAATGCAATTAAAAGAAACGCTTTGTCTTGCGGTCTGCTGTGTGTTGGTGGTGATTCTGCGCTCTTATATTGGGATGGCAGTGGTATTTCCTTGGAAAACGACGGCTCTCAGCGGATTATTGGCAGTCTTAGCGATTGTGCTTGGAAAAATGGCAGGCGGAATTATTGGTGCAAAATATGGTTTTTGGAAAACCACTATTATTTCGCTGCTTTTTGCCGCAATATGTTACATAGGTAGTGCGTGGATGCTAATGGGGATTGCTGCGCTGTTATTATTTAATATGACTATGCCGATTACACTTTACTTGTTAGTAAGTAAGCTGCCGCAATTGTCGGGATTTTGCTTTGGACTGCTGACATTTGCGCTGTTTTTGGGATTTTTGCCAGAATATTTCGGTTTGCGCGCAATTGTAAATGGGAATATCATTGGAAGTGTGGGAAGCATAATTTCACTGCTCTTATTACAATATTGCTTTATAGATAAAAATAAAGGGAAAATAAAGAAAAGTAGTAATTAGTCTGGAACAGGCGCACGAGTAGGGAAGAAGGAGTTTCCCTACTCGATCCATTTAGGCGATTTTTGTTAATAATGTTCCAAACTCCCTACTGTGCGCCGGTTTTTATAAAGGGATAGAAGCAGTAATATTCCTGCAGATGCGCCGAAAAAGAGGAAAGATTGAATTAATGGTATAAAATTATAGGATCCGCCTTGCCAAAATTCTGCAAAGTCGTTGCTGATATAGGTCATAGGCAGCGTTCTTGCAACTGCCTGCAGTGCTTTGGGAAGCTGGCTGGTTTCTATGCCCATCATACCAGTTAGAATCATAAAACCAAAATAGAGAAACATAGTAACACCAAAGGTTAAACTAAATTTTTGCAGCAGGTTTGTAATGGCATGTGCAATTACCAGAAGAATAATACCGATGCAATATAGACACAGGATAAGGCACAATAGCGACGATACAGCAGGTGCTTGAACATCCATTATAACGATATGGAAAACAGCAAATATTATAAAAGCCAGCGTTAGGAAAATCAGATGCGCTGTAATCTTGGCAATGATTTCCGTGCGTGCGGAAATACCGAATAAGTGCATCCGTAGTGGGATTGTGCGTTCTACTTCAATCGAATATAGGCATCCATAGCCTAAAAGCATAATCGCCATAGGGATAATCATGGATGTTGTAAGCATAATAGAAGTGGCCATGCTTTGACGCACTTGTGCAGGCATCTGCCCCCCAATAGTTTTGGATAATAACAGGCTCATAAGATTTGGAAAAATAATGCCGAAAAAATGAGGCATAAAATTCCCGTTAATATTTCTTAATTCGTACAAAATCATACGTAAATTCAAATTTTTATTCATAATAATTCCTTTCCGGATTTTAAATCCATATATAATATTTTTATACTCGTGAACGCATTGAATTGACGCTTACTACACTAAGATAGTAGAAACGTTCTCTCGTTATACATTTAGATTGGCAATTGTTTTCGTTCATGAGTATAATTAAGAAACGTTTCTTTGTGGCAGGCAGCTTTTGGCATTTTATAGTAGGCTGACAAACTTGCGGTATATGACATTTAGAGTTTGCAAAGTAATTGAAAAACTTGCACTATATAACTCTTGGAATTTGCAAAGTAATTGAAAAAACTTGCACTATATAACTCTTGGGATTTGCAAAGTAATTGAAAAAACTTGCAGTATATATAGTAAACGCATTTTGTATCTGCGTTTTGACTTTTTGTAGCTGCTGTGTATTCAATTAGATTTGGATGCAAAACGCAAAGGTATAATTCGTTTACTATAATTTTTGGAATTTGCGAAGTATTTGATAAACTTGCAGTATTCACCTTTGAGCATTTATATAGAATTTGATACTTTCGCGGCAGCCTGCTTTTTGGCGTTCATATACAAGATTTCTATATCGCAGTTGCTTCTTTTGAAGTTTATATTATATTCCATAAAAAGTGATACCATATTTAGTTCGGAAGCTTTATCTTTGCAGGATAAGGCAATTAAGTGCTCTGGCGCTGCTAAAGTGGGAAATCCGGCTGTAATTGCCTGATTTTGTGGTGTGTTTTCCATAATATAAACCACTTTTCCGCAGTATGTTTGAAAAAGGTCTTGAGTCTTCCCGAAGGCTACGACTTTGCCATTATCAAGAATCAAAAGCTTTTGGGCAAGCTGTTCGAGTTCCTCGTAATAATGGGATACAACAAACAGCGTGTCTTGTTTGTTACGATACCATTCCACTAATTTTTCCACAAGCTTTTGGCGTGTTTCAAAGTCTAATCCAGAGGTGACTTCATCATAAAAGGTAAGTTCCGCTTTTTGCAGCATTACCAATATAATTGTTAGTTTTTGCTTTTGCCCGCCGGAGAGCGCATTGAATTTCTTGGAAAGACAAGGCTTAAAGTCAAAAAAGGAAATGAGTTCCTGTGCTTCTTTGTTTTTGCTAAGTTTGGTATTTAGGATTGCCTCCATAATATATTGAACGGGCATGGTAGCAGCGTAGGAATTAGACTGCATATGGACAGCCATTTGATTTGGGGTAAGCTGTGTGCTAATCTGCCCCTCATAAGGGACCAATCCTAAAAGTGCTTTTACAAAAGTGCTTTTGCCGGCACCGTTGGAGCCGATAATGCCGATACGTTCGCCCGCGTCAAAGGAAAGCGGCTCTGTAATCCGAAGAGCGGTCTGTTTTCCATATTTCACTTGTAATTGATTAATCGTTAATAGCATAATTAACCTCCATTACTTTTTTGGGTTATAAACGAGTTTGGACTGTACATAATATCCAAGTGTATCCGTATGTTTATTTTCAACATACAATGGAAAGCCTAAAAGCCTGCTGTAATAAGCAGCAACATAGAGCCCAAGCCCTTTTCCTTTCTGGCTTTCATTGCTGCTAACAAAGGGCTCAAAGATATTTGGCAGCAGTGAATTGTCTATATTTACGCCAAAATTTTGCAGATACAAGGCAGTTTCTTCTATGTGAATAGAGATATGTTCTCCTTTGGGAGTATATTGAATGGCGTTGGAAAGCAGATTATCTAAAATTTTCTTAAGGATTTCTCTGTCACTGGTAAGCGTGCCGCTGCCTTTTAGGTCGACTGTAAGTTGTTTATCGGTAATTTGAACTGCATAGGAATGAAGCAGTTCCTGCATTAATGCATCTATGGACAGTGGCTCTTGCTCTATCTGCGCAGTATGATAATTTAAGTGCAGGACATCCTCCACGATTTTGCGCATGGACAGAAGCTGTTTTTTGACCTCTGGCAGAAATTCTTTGGTGTTTTTGTACTTCCCGATTTCATTGATCATGCTCTCAACCAGCAAAAGCGCTGCGGCAATGGGGGTTTTTAATTGATGGGAAGTGGCACGCAAAAAGACTTCCTGACGGGTATTTTCCTCCTCTAAATGTTGATTTTTCTGTGCAAGTTCTTGATAATTTTGTTCTAACTTTTGATAAAGTTCCTGCAATGCGTTTGCTAAATCACCGATTTCGTCTTTGCTTTTTAATGTAAAATTCGCTTCAAATCCTGCACCGCCCAAGCGGACACTTTTGGCAAAGTTAGCCAGACGAATAATTGGATGAACAATTTTTCCTGAAAAATAGCGCGAGGATAGCAGCACCAACAGGAATACAACAGCAATAATCATTGGCATACTCCCCAAAACAACCGGCGTAATCTCCTCCATGCGTGGTGTCATAGCAGGCAAAACAGTAAAGAAATATGCGTTATCCGCAGATTCAATTACAATATACGTTGTATAGCCATAATTTTCATCGGATACACCCGTTTCATAAACAATGAACTGATCTGAAATTGTATGCACTTTTGTGTATTCTTGATGGTATACGCCCTCGTTTTCTTTATGCAGTATTTCCACTTTAACAGGGCTGTCTTGCGTCTGCTGATTAACAAACTTCTCCTTTAAAGTACCTAAAATAGAAGATAGCGATTCCTCGTCAAAGCAGCCATTTTCAAAAAAGTTGTTATTAGAAAAATCAGTGTCTAAAGAATCAGTGCTTGAAGAATCAGTTCCAGAAGAATCAGTTCCAGAAGAATCAGTTTCTGATAATGCTTTGCTGCTGGCGGCTGCTTTCATATTGTGCATCATTGTCCGCAGTTGGTGAAAGAGTGATTGTAAATCGGGATCTTGTATCGCTACGTCCATTTGAAAGAATTTTCCCATAATAAAGAAAGAATTTCCTTCTTTGGGAATTTCTAATGTGTAGGTTGCCGAGGGATTCTTTACTGCCAAATGGTCATAGGAACGTTGTTCCATAAAACCCTTGTGAATATCCACTGCCGCATTAAAATTGCTTTCCGTAACATAATTGACATACAGTGACGGCAGCATAAACACGAAATATCCTGTAATAAATGCAACCATTCCAGCAGCAAGAATGATGCTATAGAGAAATGTTTTCTTGGATAAGCCCATTATTCTGTATCCACCTCCTGATATTGATAGCCAACGCCGATTACCGTCTTAATAAAATTTGCCGGAAGTTTCTTGCGTAGATTTTTTACGTGCGCATCAATAATGCGGTCGTTTCCCATATAATCTTCGTTAAATATCTGCAAAATCAACTGTTCTCTCGTAAATGCGCGGTTGGGACTGCGCTTTAAAACTTGCAGCAGCAAAAATTCGCTTAACGTTAGTTCTAACGGAACGCCGTTATAAAACGCTTGATACGAGTCGTCATAAATAACCAGTCCATGTTGTTCCTTTTGTGCCGATTTTTTTACACGCCGCAGAATCGTTTCCATTCTTTTCAACAAAATAATTGGGGAAACGGGTTTAATTACATAGTCGTCCGCATAGAGATTAAACGCTTGAACCTGCGTAGTTTCATCATCGAGTGCAGTCAGCATAATCGTTGCCAGGTCTGGCTGTTCTTCCTTAATATAGCGCAAAACCTCTAAACCGCTGATTTTGGGAACCATAATGTCTAAAACTGCCATATCAAACTGCTGCGTTTTCAATAGTTTTAACGCAGATTCACCGTCAGCGGCACACACGACATGGTAGCCTTGGAGGTTCATATATTCTGTTAAAACTTCTTGAATGGTTGGTTCATCTTCTAAAAATAAAATCTGCATATAATTTGCAATGCTCCTTTCTCAGCACAAGGCTGTTTTGATGTACAATATATGTGGATAACCGGCGTTGGAATTAACAGTTCTTTATAATGGTATTGTATCATGGGGATGTGAATTTTATATGAAGATGATGTGGAAATAAGATGTGAACTTTTTTGAAAACATTTCCTTAAGTTTACCAATTCCCGTATAGTTTGTGTTATAATATTTTATGTGATTTGGTTTCCCGCATTTTTTCCATGATGTGTAGATTCGTTTATCTGGGCTTGTAATGCTTGAAACAAGACCAGATGCAATGGTGCAGATTGCGTCATG
>VSNQ01000026.1:0-10736 GCA_009774395.1 Lachnospiraceae bacterium | reverse complement strand
ATTCGTTTATCTGGGCTTGTAATGCTTGAAACAAGACCAGATGCAATGGTGCAGATTGCGTCATGATGTGTAGATTCGTTTATCTGGGCTTGTAATGCTTGAAACAAGACCAGATGCAATGGTGCAGATTGCGTCATGATGTGTAGATTCATTTATCTGGGCTTGTAATGCCCTGTGGGAAGAGAAAATTTATCCGTATTTTTGTGGGAGAAGTATGATGAGAAAAAAGATTATGAAAATAATTTGTATTATTATTGCTATGCTAATGATATTGCTGCTAATCGTATACGTTAATCATCTAGTCCACTTAAAAAAGGAAGTGGATTTGCGTTTGCCATTGGGACAACTAGTTGAAGTTGATGGGCACAATATGAGTGTATATATTGAGGGCGCGGGTGATACAACGCTTGTTTTTATGTCAGGCGGAGGTACTTGTTCTCCTATACTGGATTTCAAATCCCTCTATTCTCTTTTAAGTGATAAATATCAGATTGCCGTTGTAGAGAAATTTGGATATGGTTTCAGTGATATTGTGGATAAAAACAGAGATATTGAATCCATACTTGAAGATACAAGGGCAGCACTTACAACTGCGGGATTAACGGCACCCTATGTTCTTTGCCCACACTCGATGTCAGGGCTTGAAGCTTTATATTGGGCACAAAAATACCCCAATGAGGTGTCTGCAATTATTGGGCTTGATATGGCAGTGCCAGCGTATTATGACTATATGAACATAAATATTCCGCTATTGCAAATTTCGAGTTGGGCGGCAAACGTCGGTGTCACTCGTTTTATTCCGGGGATTTCGGATAGCGATGCTGTAAAGTTCGGCACATTATCGGAGAAAGAAAAAGAAATTTATAAAGCTGTTTTCTACAGCCGTACGGCAACCGTAACCATGATAAATGAAATGAAATGGGTAAAGAAAAACGCTGAAACGGTGAATCATAGAACTCCCCCGCAGCTTCCAATGCTGCTATTTATTTCGGACGGTTCTGGTGGAACGGGATTCGATAAAGAAGTATGGCGGAAAATTCCAATAGAATATTTATCACAAGTTGACGGTGGAGAATATATAGAATTAGACTGTCCGCATTATGTCCACGATTATGAATATAAAGCAATTAGCGAGAACATTATAACGTTTTTGTCGAAATGATAACAATGTTTTAGCATTGTTGCTGAAGGCATTTCAAGCAGTTTAGGAACTGTAGAAAAATAAGTACACATCTTGCTTGTCTATTTTTCCAATCTTGCAGGACAAAAAGCCTCGTCGTAGCCCGCTACGCCTGCGTTTTTTCTCATACAATCTTGAAGAAATATCCTGCGCAATCTGAGTGCTTATTTTCCTGCAATTCCCTATCAATAAAAATATCAAATCACAAGTGAGATTTGTGGAGGTGTAGTGCGACGAAACATAAATATACTATCTGTAATGAGTGTGGAAGTGAATTTCTTAAATCGAGCTCTATAATGATAGCGTTGTGCCCAGAATGCGCACATATTTTATATGGCTATCCAAATTGTAACCATGTTTTAAAAAATGGCAGATGTATCTATTGCTATTGGGATGCCAGCAGAAGCGAATATATTAAGCAGCTTATATAAGTGGCAGTTAACGTTTTTAACGAACCTGTTTGATTAAGCGGGTAGCGGAAAGGTAGGAAAATTCAGTCTATCACGGATATGGAGGCTGGCGTAAAAGCTGTGGAGTATTTTATTCGGACTGGAGAACTTTATCCGGGAATAGACTGGGTACATGAGTTTTGACGATATCATGTTATATTTAGTATGAAGACTGGGCTTACAGTTCAGCCTAGGACTTTGCACTACGCTGCAAAATCCGTAAGAACACATAGTGGTTGAGATGCATCAAGCCATCACGAAGCGATTTTGCATGGCTTGATGCCCGTAACAGGAAGCCAAAGGTTGAACGGTTACAGACTGGGTGAACATGGAATCAAAATAACTTGCAATCATACGACATACACTATATAATATAGAAAAAGGACGGTGATGAAATGAGCGTAGCAGTAGCGAAGCAATTAGATTATTATACAATTGAAGATATTTATAATTTGCCAGATGGACAGCGGGCAGAATTAATTGACGGCGAATTATATATGATGGCAACGCCTAGTAGAATCCATCAAAGATTTGTTATGGTTTTATCAAATAACATTTTTAATTACATTCAAAGTAAAAACGGAGATTGTCAAGTATATCCCGCGCCATTTGCAGTAGTTTTAAATGCGAATAATGATATTTATGTAGAACCGGATATTTCTGTTATTTGTGATAAAAACAAACTTACAGATGAAGGCTGCGAAGGTGCACCGGACTGGATTATAGAGATTGTATCGCCTTCCAGCCGTCCGATGGATTATAATAAGAAGTTATTAAAATATGGTACGGCAGGAGTTCGGGAGTATTGGATTGTGGATCCCATGAAACAACTAATAATGGTTTACAATTTTGAACATGATACATTTGAACAATATGCTTTTTCGGATAAAGTAAAAGCGGGGATATATGAAGACTTTGAAATGGACTTTGCAGAAATAAGTATTGAATAGTAGTATTTTATGGATAGTATAGAAGATTGGTTTTCCAGTCCTTTTTGTTTTGGAAAAAAAGTAGGAGCTATCCAAAGCGAAAGATGGGGCTGTCGGGAAAAAATGCGATACACCCAATATATTGCATTGATTATTTATAAGCAACAATATATTGTGGGTAAAATGCATTATCCGACAGTCCCATTTCGTGATTGTGGGGATTCATAAATGCTTCTTTTAATTTCCGCGAGCGGCAGCTCCAATTTCTACATTAGGTTTCATTTCTTTGGCTCTTTCGTGCCATTTTCCAAGATGGCGACCATCCCATGACCAGTAGTCGTTATCAATGCAAGTTCGCACTGCCGCCGTGGTTCTTAAAATTTCTTCTGAAGTTATTGACGGATTTACTAGTTTTTCGTCCTTGAGGGTGTTGCGGATATGACATATAAGAACTATTTCATTATGTTCACCAGTAGCAATTTCTTTATCGACCTCAAGTTCAAAACTAATTGGACTGCTGCAAAGGATCGGAACATTAAGAACAGTTCCTTTTTCCCATTCAACAGCTACATCCATCTTATTGTTATCTCTGCCATCTGCAGTTCCAAAATAATCCGCTAAAGGTAAATTGTCTTCTACCACAAGATTGGCAGAAAAAACTTTGTTTCTTCTAATGTTTTCTAAGGTTCTTTTACTTCCGCCGATAGCGCATATCACTCCAAGCTGGTCAAACCAACAATAGCTGAACCAACAAAACAAGCCGAAATCAGGCGTGTCATCTTCATTCATACTGCCATAGACAAATAAGGTCTGAGGACATATATCATTTGTTGCAGATACAGATATTTTTTTCATATTTTTCGTTATTCCTTTCCAAGTTACAAACAAATTGTGAAAATTTTGCCAAATTCTTTCACGCTTGCTCCTTTTCCAAATTATTTAGTATACGTTGTAAATACGATTCAAATTGCACTATTTCTGGTTCTGTGAAACCAGCGTAATAGAGTTCATTCATTTTCTGCGAGATATTCATGTAATCATTCTTGAGGAATTTCGCCTTTTCGGTAAGCGCAATCAGCTTATTGCGGCGATCCTTAGGGTCAGATTTTCTAACAATCAGTCCAATATTTTCCATACGGTCAAGCATAGCGGTAAGTGTAGTTTTTGCAAGGCTGGTTTGTGCAGATAAACTACTGATACTGATCGCATCATTCTGCCAAAGTACGTATAAAATTCTCCCTTGTGCTCCATTAAATGAGTCAATCCCGGATGCTGCCAGCATATGGTCAAATATTCGAGTTCCCATCTGCTTGATACGAGAAATCAAAAAGCCGCCTTTTGTTTCCAAATTCGCACCTCCTTTCTATATAGAATATTACTATATAGTATCTTTACTGTCAAGAATTAAATTATTATTAATAAGAACAATGTGTTACTATTTACAGCTTCTAGCTGCTCATAGTAACAGCATTTGTCCATTCCAAGTTGCTTGCGGCAAGGGGCAAATGCTTGCGTAATTTACTGTATTGGGTCGTAAATGCACTGTGAATCGTAACAACCATGTTACTGTTTAATTGTTAACAAAAAATAAAAATATAGTTGACATTTTAACGAAAGGAATGTAAACTATATAAAATATAAGGTTAACAATTGGCGCTGAATAACTAGTACACCGTTTCCTTAATCCTCGTATACAAAGTGCTTGATATTTGTATTAGTGCAAGGCGGAGGAAGGAGGTGATACGGTGGCATCGTTGACTGACGACAACATAAGGACTGTTCCAGTCCTTTGCAATGATGCAAATAGCGCGTGCTTGGTATATGAGGAATTAAAAGATGGTGTACTCGTTATTACTCCGGATACTAAATAGTTCGATATTCAATAGATGGAGTAATAGAATTTATAATAATGATATAATGGATTGTTACGCGTGCAGAATACGCAGAAGGGGGTAAAATGGTTACATTAGCAGAAGAAATTATATCAGGACGCAGGTTAACAAAGTCGGATCATCTAAATCCATTGCTAGAAGCCGATATAGAGGTGCTTTCGCAGGGAGCGGATAGGATTCGGACTGCATTATGCGGTAATCGTGCCGATTTGTGCAGTATTGTGAATGGCAGGGGCGGACGGTGCAGCGAGAATTGTAAGTTCTGTGCGCAGTCAGCGCATTACGCTACAGATTGCAATACATATAACTTCCTTCCTTTGCATCAGATAATGGAGGATTTTACCCGTGCTGTTGGAACAGGTGTAGACCGCTATTCTATTGTGACTTCAGGACGCACAATGGAGGGGCAGGATTTAGAGGAAGCGCTTGCGTCATATCGTGCAATGCATAAGGCTTTTCCTGACATGATTTTATGTGCGTCACACGGACTTATGTCAGGTGAAGATTTAAAACGGCTAAAGGCGGCGGGGGTAACCATGTATCACACTAATCTGGAAACGTCACAGGAGTATTTCCCGCAAATTTGTACAACACATACTTATAAAGATAAACTACAAGAAATACAACGCGCAAAGGAGGCTGGTTTAACGGTGTGCAGCGGCGGCATTTTTGGAATGGGCGAAACGTGGCAGGATAGAATCAATATGGCACTAGAGCTTGCAGAACTGGAAATTGGATCGATTCCACTTAATTTCTTAATTCCCATTAAAGGAACACCATTTGCGGATAAAAAACGCTTGGAAGAGGAGGAAATTAGGCGGATTGTGGCTATTTTTCGATATATAAATCCTACAGCATATATTAGAATCGCTGGAGGAAGAACAGTGCTTTCGGATGGCGGAAAAATTCTATTTCAATCAGGAGCTAACGCTGTTTTAACAGGCGATATGCTGACGACTGTAGGAAATAACACAGCACAGGACAAGCAGATGCTTGTAAGTCTGGGCTTTGCAATAAAAGAGAAATTGAGAATATTATAAAACAGGAATTAATAAAAAGGAGTAGCAAGAAAATGAGTAATCAGACAAAAGGAATTATAAAACCCATAGGTAGTAAAACGAAGGAACTTACATTGATTAGCTTAATGGCAGCGTTAATCTGTATAATGGGGCCATTATCCATTGCAATACCAATAAGCCCTGTACCCATTTCACTTACAAATTTCGCTTTATATTTTGTAGTCTATGTGCTTGGCATGAAAAGGGGGACAATGAGTTATTGTATTTATTTGTTGATGGGGCTGGTTGGACTTCCTGTCTTTTCTGCTTTTACCAGCGGGCCGGCGAAGCTGCTGGGGCCGACCGGCGGATATTTAATCGGTTTTTTATTTGCGGCGCTTATCTGCGGATATTTAATTGATCGGTCGAAGGGTAGTGTGCTTATGTACTTTGTGGGAATGGTGCTCGGTGCGGTGATCTATTATCTGTTTGGTACTGTGTGGCTTGCCTTTCAGTTAAGTATGCAAGGCGCTGCAGGACAAGAAGGAAGCATTCGTGCCATTCTTGCAGGAATGGACTTTAAAGCGGCATTGGCAGCAGGTGTATATCCATTTATCATTGGGGATATTCTTAAAATGGTCGTTTGCATTTTAATCGCGCCGCAGGTGCGCAGGCGTCTGCAAAAATTCGGTTTATACTAAGGAACTGTAGAAAAATAAGTGACACATCTTGCTTGTCTATTTCTCCCATCTTGCAGGAGAAAAAGCCTCGCCGTAGCCCGCTACGCCTACGTTTTTTCTCCTACAATCTTGAAGAAATATCCTGCGCAATCTGAGCACTTATTTTCCTACAATTCCTAAGGAACAATATACACACAGCCGCATATAGGAAAATTGCGGCTGGCGCAGTATAATTTCAGAATAGATTTGGCGGCATAATAGTACATGAAACAGCCGTAAAGTGTCTATACTAAAGATAAAACATTTAAAGGACTGGTTTTATATGGATTTTTTTGCGCGGAAAGATTATCAGAGAGTAGTTCTCTATATTGTAACATCTATGCTGGTTTTAGCAGTATTAAAGTATATTTTGCCGTTTTTTTTACCGATTGTTTTGGCGCTGCTGATTGTGGTGCCATTACAACGTTTTTACCAGAAACATGAGCGGGTACGCCGAAAACAGATGAAAAATGGTAAAGGCTTTATGGCAGGCGGCATTTTATTTGGTATTATTCTCTTGGCAGCGATATTAATTGTCGGTGCAGGAACTTTTCTAATTAGTAAGGCACGACATTTTGCGCAGGATGTCGGATTTATTATGGCAAGTTTACAGAATGCGGCAGAAGATATCTGTATGCACATTGAGGATTTTTTTGGTTTGGAGAAGGGCATTTTAATGATGTGGATACAGCATACAGCGGAGGGAATTGGCGGGAGCTTTGCCGATTCGGGAAAAGGGCTGATTACGGGAAGTATTAAATATATGGCGGTTGTCGGAAAGGTATCTGCTTTTGTATTGGTAAGCTTTATCTGTGTGGTGCTGTTTGCGCGTGAAATTGAGGACTGGCAGCAAGGATTACTAAAGCTTGCCGTTTTGGAACCGGCGATTGACAGGATTCTTTCCATTATAATACGGATCGGGAAAAAAATCGGCGCAATGATAAAAGCATATCTAAAAACGCAAGGGATTATTCTTATCTGCATTAGCATTACTGCGACAGCCGGATTGTATTTTGCAGGGATGACGGAAGCGTATTTTTATGGACTGCTTGCGGGATTTATGGATTTTCTGCCGTTTATCGGTACGGGGATTGTGTTAATACCAATATGTGTTGTCAGTTTTATCCAGGGAAACATTGTAGACGGAATTATTGTTGCCATAACATATCTAATCTGTGTATTAATCCGTGAACTATTGGAGCCACGTCTTCTGGGGAATGGCATGAAATTTTCACCGGTTGCGATATTAATTTCTGTGTATGCAGGCGTTATGTTTTATGGACTCAGCGGTGTTATTATGGGGCCAATTACACTGCTGATTTTAGTGGAGCTGGGGCGTGAGATTTTTATGTGATAGGTTATACAAATCCAGAGCGTATTGCAAATAGAAGCTTGATATGTGTTCGGCAAGCAGCAATATAATAAAAAATCCAGTCCAAAATTCTAAGAAAAAGAGAACTTTGGGCTGGATTTTTATGCACACGCCGATACAGAGGAAATATGCCATTGCATGGCGCATCGGCGGCGCACGATACTCGATTTTTAGATTATGCCAAAAAAGCTTTTAAGTTATCATCAAGCTGGTTTGCTAGTTCGGATAAATCGGTGGTAAGTGTGTCAAGATTTTCGATTTCGCACATCATCTGTGAAGTAACTTTTGCGGCATTTTTGGATAAATCCGCATTGTTGACTGCAGATTCTGACAGTCCGGAAATAATAGCAGACATATTGTCTTTTGCCTGGTTCATGTCAGAAACACTGTTTTGCATATCGGCTTCTTTTCTGGTAACACGCAGAATATCTTCGTTGATTTCATCAAAAAGCTGTGTTGTTTTTGCAACGTTATTTTCTTGTTCTTTAAGTGTCTTTTCAATGGTTTCCATTACAGTAACGATGCCGTTTGTCTTTTCTACAAGAGAGCGGATATTGTCGCCGATTTTGGCAGCGGAGGTGTTGGATTCTTCGGCTAATTTCTGAATCTCTAATGCGACAACGGCAAATCCCTTTCCTGATTCCCCTGCACGTGCAGCTTCTATGCTTGCATTTAGGGAAAGAAGCGTTGTTTCTTCTGCGATATTGGTAATGTATTCCGTTACGCTTTTAATCTGCTGCACGGATTCGTTTGTTACGGATACCTGTTGGCTGATTTCTTGAACGGCTTCCTGCGAATTTTGGCTGCTTTCGAGTAGTTCGCGCAATATTGTTTTGCTGTTTGCGGCAAGCTGTGCCATATTGTTTGAAAGCAGGTTGATATCGGAGATTTGTTTTAGCATAAAGTCAATGGCGTTGCGGGTGCGTTCTACATTTTCGGCGGCGTTCTGCGTGCCAGATTTTTGATTGTTGGCAGTAATATTAATCTGGTCAACACTTTCATTCATTTCTCTTGCAGCAGAAACAGTTTGGGTTAACGTGCTGCTTAATTTTTCCGCTGCATCCGTCAGCTTCAGCATTCCAGCCTGAATATCATCGAATAAATTTTCAATTTTTGTCCGCAGCTTTTCTGTACCAATGGCAAGTTCGCCAAATTCGTCCTTGCGGTGGATACCAATTAACCGCTTATCAGCAAAATTTCCCTCGGAAACCTGTAGCAGTACATGGCGTACATCGTGTAGCACTTTGGTCAGTCCGCCGATATAGAAAAAGATAAATGCGGCAACTGCAATTAGGATAGCTGCTGACGCGATTGCACTAATAATAATGTAGCGTTTCATCATGGTGTCTAACCCAGAGATTGAAATGGATGCCATTAATGCGCCCGTTACAGTGCCGCTGCTTGGCTGCAAAATGGGGATAATATATGCGTGGCATAGTTTCTTGTCAATTTCAATATTGCGATACCATAGCTGCGCGCCTTGTTCTAAGGTGAATTGGCGGATATTTTCACCTGCTTGCATTCCAATCCAGCGCACACCGTTTTCATTGCAGATAGAGGTCATTACCGCTGATTCCTGATAGAAAAAGGTAATATCAACGCCTGTCTGTTCCTTTAAATCGTCCACCAAAGCGGTTTCAGTAGAAACATTAAAGTTCATGCCGCGCCATACGTTCCCGTCCGCCTTTTGTGCGTAGTCGCCGTAGCCTTGGCTGTTATAGAGGTTCATTGCTGCTAGAGCGCTGGATTTCAGGCTGCTTTTTGTCTGTGTATACATACCAGAACGAAATTGGATAAGTCCGATTATCAAAGACAGCATAGTCAGCAGCAGAAGCGGAACACAGCACAAGGTAAGCATTCTCTGCTTAAATTTCATAATAATCACGCATTCCTTTCACTGATATTGATGAACGTTAAGATTTTCCCATGTCTGCCCTGATTATTTGCATAAGCAGACAGTGCAGAAAGGAAAATCGAATCGTTCGCGATGATAGGCATATACCAAAATGATATAATCTGTTAACAAACAAATGTCTACAAAGAATCCTGAGTAATTACTGTTACACCTGTATCCGTTTTGGTATTTGTGTCTGTGTAAGTTCCTTCTAGCGCCTGCACTGCAATCGTCAAGCCATCGTGTCCCATTACTTTAGGATTCTGCTGCATGGTTGCATAGATAATACCCTCAGAAACAAGGGATAAAACGGCGTCGGAGGTATCAAATCCTACGATTGTGCTTTCCGTTCCAGCTTCCTGAATGGTTTCTCCGATGGCAACAGTAGTTCCTTCGTTTGAACCGAAAAATCCGACATAATTTTGTGTCAATCCATTCTGCACAGCATTTTTTACATTTGCCACATCATCCTGCATATAAATGGTATCTGGCAAGGTGAAATCCGTTCCTGCAAAAGCAGATCGAAAACCTTCTTCACGTGCCACGCAGGAAGCTGTGTCGGCAGTAACGCCAAATACTGCGATTGTGCCGCTGGTGATACCTTTTGCCTGCAGGGATTGGAGCATCGTTTGCCCGGCAGTTTTTCCAGCAGCGATATTGTCTGTAGAAAGGGCTGTTACGCAGTCATAGCTTGCGGCGCTGTCGACATACACGATTTTGCATCCTGATGCAGCGGCATTTTGCAGGCTGCCGTTAATACCTTCTGCGCTGTTTGCAGCAATAAGAATTGCATCTGCGCCGTTTGCCACTGCGTCATCAACACAGGCACTTTGTAAAGCGTCATCATGTGCGTCCGGTCCTGCCCAGCGATATGTAATATTACCTAATTCATTTGCAGCTTCCAAACAGCCATCGTCGATAGATTTCCAATAACTGTCAGTTAAATCCATTGTAATAAGGTAAACAGTGTAATTTTCACCTGAAGAACCCCGTGTGCTGCTACTATCCTGTGCGCCACTGTCTAATGGGGCTGTGTTTACAGATTCCGAATCAATCGACGCAGTTGGTTGTGCTACAGTCATAGAGGAAACAAGAGGTTCTTCTGGCATAATAATTTCTGGCGTGGTTTTGACGCCGCACCCACCAAGTACGGCACCAAGCAGGAATCCGCATAGTAAAACTGCTTTTTTCTTCATGGCAATATCTCCTTTACTTTATTAATTAAATTTAATTATTTTTAAGCTAATATTAAAAATAAATTAAGTAAATGTGTATGAAATAAATTAATTATAAAGTATTAATT
>VSNQ01000259.1 GCA_009774395.1 Lachnospiraceae bacterium | reverse complement strand
ATTCATGTACATACACCGCTGTAAGAACAAGTTTTTCCTGTAAATGTTCCTCTTTTCTTCTTTTCGGGCAGTGAATCTCTACCTCTTTATAATGATAATCCATTTTTATATTTCTGGATGGAATATGTTCTTTTGGATTTCTGCTCATTCTGATAACCATACTTCCTTCAGCTGGACAACTACACAGTTCGTTAAAGATCTTTTTTCCATCATCTATCATACGACTCTGTACAGCTTTCCCACGTCCTACAAATAGAGTTACCCACAATCCCAAAAGACAGACAGTTATACACATTCCCACCAATGCCGACTACTACGGAATCCAACTCATTTCTATTTTTCAATAATATTTTCTTGTAAGAGCGATAGAAAAGAGAAATCTTGAATGATATAATGTGTATGGAGCAGAGTGTCGAAATACGGCAGAAAAACCGTTATTTTGCTGAATATAACATATCCGCAACTCAAAGTTGACAATGTTCCATTCAGAAAAGATAGAAAGTTACAATCTAATCCGATAAGATTGACCTATCAAAACAAACAAGGAGGACACATATGAGATTCGGAGAAAAATTGTTTAAGTTAAGAAAAGAAAAAGGGCTTTCACAGGAAGCACTTGCTGAACAAATCGGAACAACCAGACAGGCGGTTAGCAAATGGGAAAATAATCAAGGATTTCCGGAAACAGAAAAGTTATTACAATTATCCAATATCTTTGAAACGTCTATAGACTTTCTGTTGAAAGATGAGAAATCCTCTAACACTGTAAACGAGAGCGGCTATTATGTAAGCAAGGAAATGGCAACAGGATTTATCGCAAACCAGAAAAAAATATGTAACTATGTTGGTATAGGATTTATGTCGTAGGCGTTGGTGGGAATACCCTATGTCATGTTTACATCTAATTTGACATGGCGTTTCTTGGGAATGGCAATTTTTATTATCATAGGCATTAGTTCTTTTGTTTTAGGCTCATTTTCAGAACAAGAACAATATAAAGTCTTGAGAGAAGAACCTCTAATACTTGATTATGGGTATTTGCAAGAATTATCTAATGCGTATCAAGCAAAAAGGAGAATTTATGTCGCTATGTCCGTTCCAAGTATTATTTTATTTATAGTCGGTATTCTGGCAGTATCTTTAACTATGAGCGGAAAGTTTGATTGGTCAGAATACCATTCGTTTGTGTTTTTAGGTCTGGCAATAGGACTTTTTGGATTTTGCTATTTTATTGGAGTTATGGGGGCTTACGAATTGCTGATTAAAAATGAGCAATATTCTTCTTGCTTATCGTTCAAGATAAAACGCAAAATAAAAGATAAAATCAATAATCTTTAATATCGTGTTACTGTTGACGGCTTCACCCAGTTTTACTGGCGGATAATCAAGGGGCAACAACTTGCGCTGCAGCCCCTTTAGATTATAAATGCAACCGTAAATTCCTGGCTTAGCCACCAGTACTTATCCACATTTACTTCATTTTTGTTTTTTCGTGGATTTCATCTTTTTCGCTTTTCCTTTCCTATATTTCATTTTTGCTACTTATACTTATATTTACCTGTTTATGCAATTTCGTAAGCTGCTGCATCTTTTAGGTTCAGGCTTGCATTGAAATCCCTGTCTGCAGCATATCCACATGTGCATCTGTATATTCTGTCAGACAGCTTTAAATCTTTCTTGATTCCTCCACAGCAGTGACATCGTTTCGAAGATGGATACCATCTGTCTACTACCCTTAACTCGATTCCGTTCTCTTCACACTTTGCTTTCAGCTTCGTTCTAAATTCATAAAACTTCTGTGATGCTGCTGCCTTTGACAGATACCTGTTCTTCATCATCCCTGATACATTCAAATCCTCAACAGCTATGTAAGATGGCTTGGTTTTCACGATCTCAGCAATTGTTTTATTGATATAATCCCTTCGGACAGCATCTATTCTTTGATAAAGTTTCTGCACTTTAAGCTTCTGCTTTTGTATGTTTGCTTTTTGTGGTAAAAAAATCTTGTAAATGCAGTACACGCATTTTCGATCGACTTCTTTACGGCTTTGGAAGATGCATCCTTAATCCATGCTTTATCGG
>VSNQ01000258.1 GCA_009774395.1 Lachnospiraceae bacterium | reverse complement strand
CCGCACATCGTTTACCCCCTGATTGTCCAGTCCGTTCATTGGTTCATCCAAAATCAAAATATCCGGGTTTTCCATAATTGCCTGGGCAATACCGAGCCTCTGCCTCATACCAAGGGAATATTTTCCAACTTTTTTGCGGCTGTCGGGATCTAAGCCTACCCGTTCCATGCTCTCCCTGATCTGCTCCCTGCCTATCAGTTTACGGATAGATGCCAGATATTCCAAATTTTTGTATCCTGTGTATCTGCTTAAAAATCCGGGATTTTCAATAATGATTCCCATATTGTCTGCAAAATCAATATCTTTTCCGATCTCCTTTTCTCCCACTACAACCCTTCCGCCTGTCGGTTTTAAATATCCAATCATCGTTTTGAACAGAACAGTCTTACCGGAACCGTTCCTTCCTATAATCCCATATATTTTTCCTTTTTCAAAACTGATGTTAATACGGTCGAGTGCAACGACTTCTCCAAACCTTTTTGTTACATTCTCCACACGGATTGCTTCTGCCATATTCGCAAACCTTCCCTTCTTCAAATATAATCTGTTTCTTTTTTCAAATATTCCCGCCCGATAACAAAACCGGCTGCCAGCAAAACAGCTTCCGTTACAATTATCACTCCGACCGGAAAGCCGCCTGTTTCATATAAGCTGCTTTGCAGATACATCCCCCACATTCCATACATTGCATGGGAAACTGCGCAAATCCGGCAGCCAATCATAAATGTCACGCCTTCCAACAGGAATAACATCCCCGGAACAAAACGCCTGATGGGGAATAAATCCAATAACACGAAAAACGCTGCCATACTGATACTATGAAACAGCCACAAGACACTGATTTTTGCAAGAAGCCCCGCGGAAAGTAAAGATAGTTTCCCCATAACAATATCGCAGGTCAAAACAATGAGCAGGATCAATACTGCCGTCTTTATACCAAATATCACCCTTTTCACAAAATGCCTTGTCCACCAGACCGAAACGGTTCCATAACGGTACAGGGAAAATATTTCCATCTTTCTGTTCCGTTCTGCATAAAAACCCACTGTCAACAGAAAAAAGCCAATCGGCAGAAGCCATTGTCCAAAAGGAATCAGCGGTATGGCTTCAAAATAATCGGATGGTACTCCTGCAAACAGCCTGATAAACACACTTTCCGACATTATCCTTCTACCTCCGTTCCCGACTGAAACTCAATTTTTTTCACAAAAACAGATGATAAAACCATTAAAACCACAATCAATGCCAAAAACAAAGCGGCAGACTGCCAGTAAGACAATGTTCCATCTATAAAATTTCCCGGAACTGCCCTTGCCAGCAAAGAAGTTTCCGTATAACCGTCCATCATTCGTAAATATCCGGTCAGATGCACCCCCATTACAGCCACCATTCCGGCTATTCCTGAAAACAGCAGTGCAGCAGCATATAAAAGCGCTCCCATAAAAGCAAGATACAGATAAAGGAACAAAAATGTCACTGCAAATGCCTGTGGAACAGACATGACCTTCATCATCGCAAGCCACGGAAATGTAATATTATATTTGGCTCCGATGTTGTTTGTGACATCATGTGCAAGAGAATATACCGGACTGCTCCACATATTCCCCACAAACCCGAAAAAACTGCTGATGATTATCGTAAATACCGCCATAGCCGCAGTGTAAAGAAATGCCTGCATCAATATATAGAAAAACATTCCCATATTCCAACGCTTTCTGCCGCACCGATATAAAAGCAGGTAAATATTCCCTTTCATGAACGGGGCGTCTGCCACTACCAGAAACCATCCTAAGACCAAAAACAGCATATTCACATAATGCTGCTCAACCACGCAGAAGGATTCCAGTATATTGACTGGTTCTCCCGTGTCAGACGCATACCGCAAAAAACCGCTCATCCAATAGCCCATGACTGCAAATCCCAAAAGATATCCCATGATAACCCTGCCGTTTCTTTGCTCCTGCCGAAACATTCCTTTTATAATTACCGCAAAGCTACCCATTCCGATACCTCCTCACAAGTCCTGCCATAATGACGGTTGATACGGCAATGATATAGACACATTCTACTCCTGCCGCCAAAGGGTAACTTCCTACATCATCTCCCC
>VSNQ01000257.1 GCA_009774395.1 Lachnospiraceae bacterium | reverse complement strand
AATTCATAATAGCACCTAACCTTTCTTTTAACTGTTCTGCTCCCTCTGTCAAAGTGACGGAAGCTAAAGAACTTTTGCAGGGATTGTTTGACTTCAAAAAAGAAATCAATGTTTCCCATATTTACGCTTTTCTTTGTCATCAAGTACAGCTATGACTTTTTCATCACATGACAATTCACAAGATTGATTCACTTCCTTTTCCAGCAGATATACAAAAGGATTGAACCAATGGGCGCACACAACAATCTGTATCAGCCATTTGTAAAACATATCCCCCTGTTTGTAGTGGGTTAGCTCATGCGCAAAGATATAAGACAGCTCCTTTTATCTTAACATTTTGTGGGTGTATATTCATATTAACACTTTGTAGGTGATAATGCAATACCCTAAACAAAATTTAAGAATTTATAATTTGTAAATTTTTCTTTCAACACGCCCAAACGCTTTACCGCATAATCCCGCAGCCTTTTGTCAGCAGTGCGCTCCGGCGCAGCCATGGGATTGTAAACACCGTTTTTTCCAGCAATGTATTGCCGTGTTCTACCGTTATGTCTTGTCAGTTTCATTCTATCGTCTTTTCCCCCTTCGTCCAATTTTCTATTTGATGGAAACTGCCTGTTCCCTGCATGCAGGGGACAGGCAGTTCCGCTCATTTTCTCCCATAGCGCAGCTTGGGAGAAGGGCAGCTTTGCTGCCAGTCCTGCCGATTTCAGCGTCAGGCAATACCCAGTATGGAGCAACGCAAGCATCACTTCTACTGGGCAATGGCTGCCGCCCTTGACCTGCACAGGGAAGCTGCGCTCCCTGTACTTTTGCTCAAAGAGTAATCAGTGCCAGTGGCGCTTGTCCAGCACCGACCGAAGCGGAACGTAGACCTTGCCGCCCTCTATATTCCCTCCGCAGAATAATTCCCTTTACCATTCTTGAAAATGGTTCGGTCAAATATCCTGCGTTTTTGCAAATTCCCTGTCGGAAATTTTTGCAAAAGAAAAGCCAGTTTACGATATACTTTCACTGAAAGTTTTTCGATAACTGACTGTTTCCATTTGTTATGTATCACATTTAGCTTTACAGTAAAAAAGCAATGGCGTTTTTATGTTGCCACTGCCCCAAATATTGCATTAAAATATTCCAAATCATCCCAACTCACAGAGAGTTATATATCAAACTGAAATATATTTGGCACCACATCAGGGTCAAACATTTTCAAAGCCATTCGGTACATCGCCTTTGCATGGATTCTATCATGCCAAACGAAACGTCTAAGCACTTTTCTTAATGACCATTCTTCGTTATAACTTCCAAGATGAACTATATTTTTCAAAAAGTTTGGCTGGCTTTCCAGAACCGCAAATCCGCGTTCCCTGCATTCCACAATGTTTCCCTCATTATCTGTGACAACACCAATTTCGCCGAAATAGTAATCATTAACATTTTTTGTGTGTTCATACATTTCAAATGCCGTCCGGGGAACCTGTCCATAAAAAGTTACTCTAACTGGGAGGCAGCTTTTATTTTTACCAGGAATTGCCTCATACAATGACAGAAAATCCCGTGCTGATTTCAAGACAAGTGCTTTCAATTCTTCATATTCAGAAACACTCAATTCTTTCCGTTCTTCATCAAAAAGGACATCAGAATCAGCATCAGAAATAGTTAAATCAGAGCACTTCTCCTGAACTATTTCGGGTTCAAAAGAATCCGTAACCAAATCACCTTTCCACATCAGATAAGATTTTATTTCAGAAGGCATTTTCTGTATTGCCAAATCTTTAGAAGTTCCTCTTGTAAAAGCTCCAATAAAACTATCTGCATACAAAATGCTGTCATTACCGTTATGTTCCCATACACATCTTATTTTCATAAATAGCTTCCTCTCTGTACAATGCAGTTTTACTTTTACGACAAACCCAGATTGTCACTCTATATATTATACACCAACACACCGTTTTGAAGAATATATTTTTATGTTCCCTTTTTCAGTATGAGAATATATATGTAATTTGGTTCGCCGAATCCCTGTTGCCTTACCCACATAATCAGCTCTGCATTTTCCAGTTCATTCAGGAAACGCTTAACTGTCAAACGGGAATTTTCTTCCTTAAAAGCAATAT
>VSNQ01000256.1 GCA_009774395.1 Lachnospiraceae bacterium | reverse complement strand
ATACGGATGATGCACTGCAAAAGTATTTTGACAACGGAATTAAGAATGCCTTTATAACAATAGGGTTTATGGGACATGGAATGGTAAGAAATCAACTGTATCAGAGGTTGAAAGATATTGGTTATAACATACCAAATATTATTGATAAAACAGCCGTTATTTCTGAAAATGTAGAATTTGAAGATGGAATATTTGTCGGGAAGAAGGCAGTAATCAATGCGAATGTAAAAATTGGCAAGATGTGTATTATAAATACGGGAGCAATTGTTGAACACGATTGCAAGATAAAAAGCTTTTCGCATATTGCAGTTGGAAGTGTGGTGTGTGGAGGTGTCATTTTAGGAACACAGACATTGATTGGAGCAAATGCAACAATTATTCAAAATATAGAAGTTGGCAATAATGTAGTAATCGGAGCTGGAACAACAATAAGAAAAAGTGTGGAGGATAATTGTATGGTTGTAGGTAGAAAAATCATGCGATATACAGGGGGGGGGTATAAAATAGTAAACCCCTTAAGGTGCACTGCATGAAAATAGGATATTTTGCAGATGGATCTTGGGCACATAAGGCATTTGAAAAAATAATAAAGGATAATACAATTCAAATTGTATTTATAACAGTCAGATATGATAAGAAAGACAAAGTATTGCTGGACTTTGCACATAGATATCATATACCTGTCGAATTAAGTGAAAATATTAATTCTCAAGCATTTATTAATACAGTAGAAAAGTATAATGCGGATTTATTTGTATCGATGTCATTTAATCAAATATTTAAGGATGAAATAAGGAATCTTCCAAAGCAGAAAGCAATCAATTGTCATGCAGGAAAATTACCGTTTTATAGAGGAAGGAATATCTTGAACTGGGCCTTAATAAATGATGAACAAGAGTTTGGTATTACGGTTCACTATATGGATTCAGGAATTGATACAGGTGATATTATTTTGCAAGAAACATATCCCATTACGGATTTGGATGATTACGGAACATTATTGGAAAGGGCGTATGATGGATGTGCAGATGTTCTGTATCGGGCAATCAAAATGATTCAGAACAATACAGTGAAAGTAGTGAAGCAAAATGATATTGATGCAGTCGGTATGTACTGTGGAATGCGTGGGGAAGGCGATGAGATTATTGACTGGAAGCAAAACAGCAGGGAAATATTTAATTTTATCAGAGCATTATGCACTCCGGGGCCACAGGCTACATCATGGATTGCGGGAAAGAAAATCACCATAAACAAAGCAAGAATAATAGAAGGCGCACATCAATATAAAAATATTCCAGGACAGGTGATTGGAAAAACACCAGACGGATTATTGATAAAGACAGGTGATACTATGATTGAGATCATCGAGTATACATATTCTGGAAAAGTAAGGATAGGGGATAGGCTGAAAGACCATGAGTAGGGTATTTGTAATAGCAGAAGCAGGAGTAAACCATAATGGTGATATTGAAATTGCAAAACAGTTAATCGATGCGGCAAGTGAGGCAGGAGCAGATGCGGTTAAGTTTCAGACTTTTCAGGCAGATTCTCTTGTATGCCGAACGGCAAAGAAAGCAGAGTATCAGCTTGAAACGACAGATAGGACAGAAACACAATACGATATGCTGAAAAAGCTTGAACTAACACCGCAAATGCATCGTGAACTGATAGAGCACTGTTTAAAGAGAAATATTATGTTTCTATCTACGCCATTTGATTTGGAAAGCATAAAGTTGTTATCCGAGTTGGGAATGCAGATATACAAAATACCATCTGGTGAAATCACAAATCTGCCATATCTGCGAGAAATTGCAAAGCAGCAGAAAAAAATAATTCTTTCAACAGGCATGAGCAGTATGGATGAAGTAAAGGCGGCTGTGAATGTTTTGAAAAATAACGGCACAGAAGAACTAACATTGCTGCATTGTAATACACAGTATCCAACACCAATTTCGGATGTAAATTTATTAGCAATGGTAAAAATGCGGGAAGAAACAGGACTTCCGGTTGGATATTCGGATCATACACAAGGAATAGAAGTGCCAATAGCGGCAGCGGCGCTTGGCGCAGAAGTGATAGAAAAACATTTTACTTTAGATAGAAAAATGGAAGGGCCTGACCATAAGGCAAGTCTGGAACCAC
>VSNQ01000255.1 GCA_009774395.1 Lachnospiraceae bacterium | reverse complement strand
ATGCTTCTCCAGTTAAAGAGATTATCGCACAGATTTCGGGACTTGTAAAAACGCTAGATTATTCATCGCTTACGAACTGCGTCCCATGCCCGCCATATTGGGGCTGGATTACTCCGTTTATAATACCGCTGCTTGTAACATTCATCTTTGATATCCTCCACTTCGATTTTATGATGATATTATAAGCGGCGTTTGCCAGACAGTAAATTAC
The DNA here is from genome assembly GCA_009774395.1 of Lachnospiraceae bacterium. Taxonomy (GTDB): domain Bacteria; phylum Bacillota; class Clostridia; order Lachnospirales; family Lachnospiraceae; genus COE1. Next base: position 2,043 of record VSNQ01000255.1, on the reverse strand, counting down.
CCACTTTTTTGTGGGTACTAATCCGGGATAACTCCCTTTTCCTTCAAGATATGTTCCATGCCGTTTGCTTTCAGGTAGTCAATCCCGATATGCTGCATGATTCTCAATGCTTCCAGTATTTTCATTCCCATATCATCCGTCAAGGAATATTCCACCCGGAGCGGGTATCCCTCATAGGATTTCTTTTCCACAAATCCGTAATCCATCAGTTCTTTTAACTGCTCCAGCAACATTTTTTGTGTTATGCCGTCTATGTCACGTTCCAGCTTCGCCAGGGATGTCGCCCCTAAACGCAGCCGCCATAAGATGATCGGTTTCCATTTCCCTTTGATCATGTCATGCACCAATTCCAAAGGGCAGGTGTATTCCGTTCTCACTTTCATAAGCCGATGCCCCCTTTCCACTGTTTCCTATTACTTCGGCAGAATACCGTTCCCACTAAAACAAAAGCTTCCGCTGAATTATACCATAGAAATTACCCGTTTTTCACCCGATTGCACGAAACGACTACTTTTCGGAAATGGAAGGCAAAAAGAACCATTGGACAACCCTTTTCCTCCCACTATCATTTTTCAATTTTTCTGTATACTATCACGCAAAACCCCATACTATCACGAAAACTCATATACAAACACGAAAACTCCGAGCAGTTTCCGTGTTTGTATCATATCCCCCGTTTTTCAACAGCATTTTCCGTCGAGCTAATACGCCTTTCAGCCAAAACCGCCAATATCCTACACCTTTTTACCTTTTCGCTTTATACTATCACGGAAACCCCTGACTTTTGCGTGATAGTATACTTTTGCCTGATAGTACGATTTTTCCCCTATCGCCCCACTATCAGCGGCATCAAGAAACACAAAAATAGGGGTTCACTACCCACCGTGACGAACCCCACCAAACCTCAAAATCCCTTGATTTTAAGCCATTCGTCAATACTTTTTCCTACGAGTACCCAAATTCCTATGGCATTATTTTTGAATAGCCGCATGTGCCGCTGTTAAATATTGTTCAGGGATATCAGCACACACCCTCGCATTATGATTCAATCCCAAGCCATCCTTTTACCGTTTCCACAGCATAGCCAACCGCCTGAGCTATCTTATCCGTATCAAGTCCCATTTCATGCAAGTTTTCTGCCGCTTCTCTGGCCTTTTTCAATTCGCCGTCCTGCTCACCAATTTTCCGCTCTTCCATCCGGATTTCTCGTATTGCCTGACACACATCGACCACCTCTTCACTTTCATCATATTTTATTCCCGAATTTATAATTGTTTCAATCACATCCGCCGCCCTGCGCTCCAACTCCCGGAAACGCTTTTCATTGGTCACCAGCACCCTGCTTAGATTTTCCTTGTCCTTCGAATATTTGATGAATAGCATAACTTCCCGCAGGCTGGACTGGAATTTCATAATCTCCTCGTCCGTCATCTGCGCCGGTGCAATCAACCGCACATGGTAATTGTCCATGCAGGCAAGCACATCCGGATCTGACACACCCATCATCTCAAACAGGCTTAACGGTCCATCCCACTCTTCCGAGCCGAAAAATATAGTCACCGTGATGGAAGGTATCAGTCTGTCCTCCACCCAGAAGCCACTTAAGAATTCACCTGCACTTGGTGTTTTCCCGCCTTCTTCAACAGACGCCTCCCCCTCCTCTTTTTTCCGCTTCATTTCTTTCCGGTGCGACTTTGCCGCCTCTTCTACCTGCCCTGCGTATTCCAGCGCATCATAGAGATTGTCCTTCACAGGCATAGCATAATGGATTTCAGCCTGATTCTCCGCGCCGTAAAGGACATATTCCATTTCCCCGTCTGTCATTGTGGCATACAGCTTCTGCACATCACGGAATTTCTGGACGGGAACTACAGCGCCATCCACACCATATGGCAGCGCAATTTTAGTGGAATCACGCTCCGTAAGCTGCTCCGGCAGGATCACCTGCCTCCCACCGTAAATATAGTAAATGAACTACCCCGCAGCAGAGCTGCGGGGTATCTGAGGGGTAGCTCCACTACATATAATCCCATAAGCTCAACT
>VSNQ01000254.1 GCA_009774395.1 Lachnospiraceae bacterium | reverse complement strand
ATTTCCTGATAATATCATAACATACAAAAGGAAACAAGTCTGAAATCATATAGTAAAATGAAAAATATTTATGAACTATCATATTTTTTATAAATTTACAAAAGTTTTTCAATAATGTATTTGCTATTCTGTCAAAAGGGCATTATAATACTAAGGAATATGTGTAAATTATGGAAAGGTCTAGTGCCATGAACAACAGGGAAAAAAATCAAGAGCATTTATCGGATATAGAATTTTACCGGCAGGCGTATGAGCAGGAGAAGGCGCGTGCCGCGTCGCTTGCGGGGCGGCTGGCGGACGCAAAGAACGAAGCGGACAACCTTCAGTTTCAGCTTGACCGCATTAAAAACAACCCTCTTTGGAAGGCGAGTAAGCCGCTGCGGCAGGGAATGCATTGGGGGCTTCGGAATTACAGGCGTATTCGTAATCTCGGCGGGCCAAAGGGAATTGCGCGGAAGCTGCGGCAGAAGAAAATGGAAGCAGAGGCGAAGAAGCTTCACGGCACGGCAAGTTTTCCATCACCAGAGGAGGCAAAAAGGCAGCAGGAGGCAAAATTTCAGAGAATGGTGAAATTCAGCATTTTGGTGCCGCTTTGGAATACGCCGTTAAACTATTTGGAGGAAATGATTGGCTCTGTGCAGGCGCAGACGTATCAAAACTGGGAACTCTGCCTTGCTGATGGTTCAGACCAAGAACACAATGAAGTCGAGGAACGTTGTCAGGCATACGCAAAGGACGATCCGCGTATTGTATACAAGCGGCTTGCGAAAAATGAAGGGATTGCAGGAAATACAAACCAGTGTTTTGCTATGGCGACAGGGGAGTATATCGGGCTTTTTGATCATGATGATGTGCTGCATCCCTGTGCGCTGTATGAGTATGTGAAAGTGATAAATGAGCAGGGAGCGGATTATATTTATTGTGATGAAACGACCTTTAAGGGCGATAGCATTAACAATATGATAACACTGCATTTTAAGCCGGATTTTGCGATTGACAATTTGCGTGCAAATAATTATATTTGCCATTTTAGCGTATTTTCAAGGGAATTGTTGGAGGGGACGGAGTTGTTCCGCAGCGGTTTTGACGGCAGTCAGGATCACGATATGATTCTGCGCTTAACCGCCAATGCTAAAAAGGTGGTGCACGTGCCTAAGTTGCTCTATTACTGGCGATCACATAAAAACAGCACGGCAAGTGATATTAGCGCGAAACCATATGCGATAGCGGCAGCAAAAGGGGCAGTTGCCGATCATTTGGCAAAGTGCGGTTTTCGAAATTTTGAAATTAAAAGTACAAGGGCGTTTGACACGATTTTTGAAATTAAATATGAGATTTTAAAAGAGGATAAAATTTCGATTTTAATTCCGAATAAGGATCATGTGGAGGATTTGCGGCGGTGTATTACATCAATTCAGGAACGTTCTACCTATGACAACTATGAAATTATTATAATAGAGAACAACAGTACGGAAAATGCGACGTTGGATTACTATAAGACATTAGAAAATCAAGATAAAATATCAGTGGTAAAATATCAAGGCGATTTTAATTACGCCAAAATTAATAATTTTGGCGCAGGATATGCCAAAGGGGCATACTTATTACTGCTCAACAACGATACACAGATAATTTCTATGAACTGGCTCGAGGCAATGCTGATGTATGCACAGCGTCCTGATGTGGGGGCAGTCGGCGCCAAACTGTACTATGCAGACCGTACAATCCAGCACGCAGGCGTTGTGATTGGTCTGGGGGCACACAGAACAGCAGGGCATACGCATTACAAGATAAACTATGACAATCTGGGATATATGGGGAAACTCTGTTATGCGCAGGATGTATCGGCAGTGACGGGCGCGTGTTTAATGGTGAAAAAGGAACTATTTGAAGCCGCAGACGGTTTGGATGAATCATTTCGGATTGCCTTAAATGATGTGGATTTCTGTTTGCGGCTTAGAGAGATGGGGTATTTGAACGTTTTTACGCCATTTGCAGAACTGTATCATTTTGAATCGGCATCGCGCGGGAGCGATATGGTTGATGCAGCGAAAGCGAAACGCTATGAGGAGGAGTCCCAGTATTTCCGTGAAAAATGGAAAACCGTGTTGGAAAAAGGCGACCCCTACTATAATCCGAATTTTTCACTGGACTACAGTGACTATTCTTTGCGGACAGTGCCAGTAGAGAAACAAAAGATAAAATCGTAACAGTTCAGGTAGGTCTGCGCATTTACTGCGCTGACCGTAATAAAATGTAGTGGTTGGAGGTATCCAGCCCAT
>VSNQ01000253.1 GCA_009774395.1 Lachnospiraceae bacterium | reverse complement strand
CAGGCTATGGAATCATGGATAACTCTGTTCACAGCACATGGAAAAGCAAAGAGCAGCTTTCCCACGTCCTGCAAACAGAGTTACCCACAATTCCATAAGACATCCAGTTATACACATTACGGCACAATGCCGACTACTACGGAATCTCTCTTTTTCTTTATCTTTTAAAACATATTTTTAATTTTACGGAATATAGGTTAGCCCCCATTTTGTCATAGCGTAAAAGACAGGCAATAATGCTGCTCCTTTATCAGTCAGAGAGTATTCTACATGGGGAGGAATTTCGTTAAATTGTATTCGTGACACCAACCCGTCTTTCTCCAATTCGCGCAAAGAAGAAGTGAGCATTGTATTTGTAATGCCGTCAATGTTTTTTCTCAATTCGCCAAAACGTATAGGGGATTTAATACACATTTCGTAAATAATCTGAAATTTCCATTTGCCTTGTAACATGATAATTAAAGATGTTACTGGGCAATTACCAGCTTCGGTGAGAATACCGATTTTAACTTTTTGTGTCCATTCGTCATAAGTTAAATCCTTATCCATACTGAATCGTCCTTTCTTTAGGATATGAATATATCAAATATGTGTTTAACAGTATGGTCTACCATACTATGTAAGAATATTCTGCGTACTTGAAGAACATTTCAAACTAAGTATAATTATCTTATCAGCAAAAGTCAACAAAGGCTCTGCTGTAATTCAAAAATTTTATCAAAGAAAGGATAGTTTTATCATGAAAGAAATTAACATTGAACAGGCAACAGCAGTTACCTCACCAGACCCGCTTATGCTGCTTTGCACAACAAAGGAAGATGGAAGCCTTAATATGGCTCCGGTATCGTTCTTTATGTACTCATCTTATAACCCGCCTATGCTTGCATTTGCAATGGGAAAAGAATCTAATTCCGGCAGTAACATTCGCCGGACAGGAAAAGCGGTTTTTGCTGCTCCGGGTGTCAGCTTAAACAATGCAGTAATGGCATATGGTTCTTTCAGCGGCAACGAGCAGGACAAGCTGAAAGAAACACCGATTGTGTTACAAAATATTGAGGGAAGCAATATTCAAATTCCAGAGGATACACGAGTTGCCTTTGTGGTATCCCTTGCACAAACTATGGAATCCGGCGACCATTACTTGTATCTTTGCAACATTGAGAAAATCGTTGCAGATGAATCAAAAGACGCATTATTTGCATGGGACGGTTATGCGAAAGTTGCTCCGGCACAGGAAAAATAAATTAGTGTAACAAAAAAGTAGACAAATCAATCAACGGAAAACAAAAGTTATAAGCACCATTGTGGACAGCCTATTCAATTTTAGGCTGATAATTCAGAGGGGCGATAGCTTAAAGTGCTACCGCCCTTTTAAATATAATAGGCAATTAATAAAAATGTATATTTCTGTTTGTTTTATGGAGGTGATTTATCTTGAGCATAATAGAAAAAGAAATTGTTACAAAAGACTTGATTACAAAATCGAATTTACCAGCCAGTGATTATGTAATCAATCCTTATGTTGGCTGCCCTCACGCTTGCAAATACTGCTATGCCCGTTTTATGAAACGATTTACAGGACATACAGAAGAATGGGGAAATTTTATAGATATAAAGCGTTGTGATAAAACAATTAGTGTAAAAAAGCTGTATCAAAAATCTGTATTTATTTCTTCTGTAACGGATTGTTATAATCCTTTTGAAGCAAAATATCAAGTGACAAGAAATGTTTTAAAGCAGCTAAAGAAAGCGGATTGTTTGATTACTATTTCCACAAAGTCTGATTTGATACTAAGAGATATTGATATATTAACAGAGCTGAAAAATTTAGTAGTTGCAATTTCTATTAACACTTTAGATAACGATTTTCAAAGTGATATGGATAACGCCAGCAGCATTACACAGCGGATTACAGCATTAAAGGAATTGAGAAAACAGGGCATTTACACAGTTTTATTTATGTCACCCATATTTCCGTACATAACAGATTATAAAAAAATCATTGAAGCGACAGAAGAATTTGTATGTGAATATTGGTTCGAGAATTTGAATCTTCGTGGGAATTACAAACAGGATATTTTGCAATACATTTCTGAAAAATACTCACAATATGTAAGCGGTTATAGAGAAATATATAACAATAAAAGCATGGAATATTGGAAGCAATTATCCGCTGATATAGATAGTTATTGCGCTCAAAAAAATATCAAGTATACAAATTATTTTTATCATAGTTTACTTGTTGCAGAAAAAAAGCAGTCAAACGCTAAAGACAATCAGAGGGCGACAATATAAA
>VSNQ01000252.1 GCA_009774395.1 Lachnospiraceae bacterium | reverse complement strand
GCGCTTGCTGATATTTTCAATAATAGCAGATTTATCTACAAAATATTCACTGTTTAACAATTCCTGATATAAAATTAATGCTGATTTTGTATTTAAGCACACTGCCATAAAATCCTTCTCCCCTTTTCGTAATATTAGTCAAAATATTGAAATTTCTCCACAAGTTCTCTCAGTGAATCTGCCTGACCTGATAATTCTTCTGAAGCGGCGGCACTCTCTTGTGAGGTTGCAGAGTTGGATTCCACTACCATTGCAATTTGATTAATTCCTTCTGTTATCTGCGCCGCTGCCGCTGCTTGGTTGTCGGAAGCCTGTGCAATTTCAGCGATAGAAGCATTGACTGTCTTTGCATTATCAACTACGGCAATTAATGCTTCCGCTGTAGAATTGGCAAGCGTTGTGCCTTCTTCCACGGCAATTAGTGCATTTTGAATCAATGTCTTTGTATTTTTTGCTGCTTCTGAACTTTGGTCTGCAAGAATTCCCACTTGCGTTGCAACAACCGCAAAACCCTTGCCAGCTTCTCCTGCCCGTGCGGCTTCAATTGACGCATTCAGCGCAAGGAGATTGGTCTGATCAGCAATATCCTCAATACTGCTGATAATTTCCGCAATTTTATCCGAAGCAGTTTTAATCTTCTCCATCGCATCCGTACTGGATTTCATCTTTTGGTTGCTCTCGACAATTCGACTGTTCATATTATCTACTATCTGCCTTGCCTTATCTGCATTTTGCGCATTTATATGGATTTTCTCCGAAATATCTGTAATCGTTGCTGTTAACTCCTCCACTGCACTCGCCTGATCGGTTGCGCCTTCCGCAAGCAGCTGCGCGGCTCCTGCAAGATCATTGGCACCTTTCTGCACGCCTTGTGCATTGGTGTCTATATTCCTCATAGCAGAACTGAGAGCAGATACAATTCCACGGAACGAATCACAAATCTGTTCAAAATCCCCCTTATAATCCTCATCAATTGCAATCTTAAAGTTTCCAGCAGACAATTTCGATAAATGATCGCGGATATCAAAAATCACCGTATTTAAGTCCTGAATTGTTTCCGAAAGACTATTCATTAGTATTGCTGTTTCATCATTTTCCTGTGGCACTGGAGAAGCGGAATGCAAATCACCCTCTGCCAACAGTTTTAGACGTTCCACAGAAATTTTAATGGGTTCTGCAACGGCTTTCCCCAGCTGTTTTCCTTTCGTCACCCCATAAACGGTAAATATTACAACAGCTAAAGCGGTCAGACATAGTGCAAGATAAAATTTCCCCAAAAATTCATTTTGAACCGCTGAAACGCCAATGTTCCATCCCTCTGAATCAGGTATTGGGGAATAAGCCACAACTTTTGTTTTTCCACCATAAGTGTAAGTACCTGTACCGTGTTCTCCTGCCGCCATTTTTTTGCAGATACTGCTGAACTTTTTCAGACGGAAATCCGTTTCGCCAAGCGCAATGCAATCTTCCACGCCTACAAGCGACGAATCAATATCCGCAATCGTTATTCCGTTGGAATCCACCATAAAAGCTGTACCGCTCTTACCAACTTTTATCGAGCGCATAATATCATTCAGCGTTTCACCGTCGGGAATAAACACGACAACGCCCACCACTTCCGAATTTAAAACGCCGTCTTTCCATAATGGTGCCGATACCGCAAAAGATACGTTCTGCGTCACGTCGCTGTATGCTGGCGTTGAAACATAAGTATTCCCTTTCATACCTTCTTTAAAATACACTCTATCCGACAAATCCTCACCACTTATAATATCTATTCCGTCTGTTCCTAATAGAAAACCGCCATCAAATTTGTGATCGATGATCTTTTGCTCAAAAAGTTCCTTTTTTTCTTCAACCGTTCTATCAGGGTCAGAAAGCCGTGCAGTATTTCCTGTTTCATAGGCAACCGATATATATGTTTTTAATGATGCCGCCACATATGCTGCCGCTACATTTGAAGTACTGTCGATGGTTTCCGATACCGCACTAATGGATGATATATAACTTAAAATAGATATAATCACTCCCAGCAAAATACAGCTTATACTAACAATCTGCCCAATTCGTTTTGAAATCTTCGTTTCGATACTGATAAACTGCCCACTTTGTTTTCCATTTCTGTTTTTTTCCTGCATAAGCGCCTCCCATAATTTCAACAACTACTTTGTTTCCGATGCCGTCCAGTATTATGTAATGCCTAAATTACCAATTTTCCCCCCTCTCTTGTACTTTTTTGTTGGAATAAGTGATGCAAAAACTTGAAAAAACAGATAAAAGATGAATAGATATAAAATGTCAGAAAAAGTCAATAGAACGTTTATGATTTTATACAAATTCACGTTTTATAATTGATTTATATTCAGTTATACAC
>VSNQ01000251.1 GCA_009774395.1 Lachnospiraceae bacterium | reverse complement strand
GATTAGAAAGGCTTGGTAGGATATGCGAATTGATAAAAATGATTTATTAAGGAGTATTCTGGAAAGTTTTGACAGAATTGATTATATTAAAACCGCGGATATTCCCAATATAGAACTGTATATGGATCAGGTGACGACGTTTATGGATAGAAACTTGCGGAAAAATGCGCGATATCCGGATGCGGACAAGGTTATGACAAAAACCATGATAAATAATTATGCAAAAAATGATTTGCTTCCGCCGCCTGTGCGCAAGAAATATTCCAAGGAGCATATATTGGTATTAATTTTTATTTACTATTATAAAGGAATATTATCGATCAGTGATATTCAGACGCTGCTACAGCCAATTACAGAGCGATTTTTTAATAAGAACGAAGATTTTCATATTGAAACCATCTACGAAGAAGTGTTTAGTATGCAAAGTGGACAGATTGAGGCACTGAAAAAGGATGTTATAGAGATGTACAATCGTGCAATGGAAACCTTCGAAGATGCACCTGACGAGAATAAGGAGTTTCTAAAGCTATTTTCATTTATTTGCTTGTTAAGTTTTGATGTGTATATGAAAAAAATGTTAATTGAGAAGCTTATTGATAGTATGAAAGAACCTGACCGGAAGAAAGAGAAAAAGGATAAGTAACAGTTCAGATAACCCATTGAACTGTTACTTATCCAGCCATTGGAAATCGCTTCGCGATGAGCTGGATACCTTCAACCACTACATTTTATTACGGTCAGCGCAGTAAATGCGCAGACCTACCTGAACTGTTACAAGGATAAAACTGATTAACTGTCTTTTTCTTGAAAAATATTGAAATTGTCTGAAAATAGCAGTATACTAGTTAGGGTAAAGGGTGTATTAGGTTTTTATATTAGAAGGAGGTGCATGATGAGGATTTCAAGCGTAATGGGATCTTATGGAATGGATAGTTACAGAATTTCTTCTGTTCACGGGAATCCTTACAGTATGAAACCCGTAGAGCGGGTAGGCAGCGAGTCAAATCAGGCAGGAAAGCCACTGGTTTTGGCAACAAAGAAAGCAAAAGAGGACTTGTATGTTAAGGATTACGGAGAACTGGAAAATGCCAAGAGCACAGCAACAGGAAGTTTTGCTGAAATGTTAGGCATTCAAGAAGAACTGCTTGCGTCAGATGATAAGATGAAACAGCAGGACAACTATTCAGATTACTTAAATGATACAATCGGCATGATGGGAATGCAGAACCGTCTGCGCGATCAATTAAATGGAGTCGGATTTGTGCCGTTTTCATAGAAAACAATAGGAATACATCTATTGATAAACATTAATTTTGCCGGCATGTAAAAGGAAAACGCCGAAGGGACTAGCGGAAAATTTTATTCCAACAGTTTCTTCGGCGTTTTTTATTTAACTGCACATAGGCATTTGCAAGATTAACTATTAATAATTTCCATAAATGCGTAGTTGCGCAAAACTTTGTTCCACACTGCGTATGCGCGGCTGTTTTCGTGAACATATCCATCCGAACTAAAGTCAGAGCGGAGTGCCATATTTTTATTCATTAAATATTCGGAAAGATTAATAAATCCCCAGCCGGTTGTCTGGCAAGTATTCTGTAAAAGTTGATTTGCCGTCTGAATGGTTTTGTTGTTTAAGCCGCCGGTAGAAACGCCGGATACAACACAGGGGATAGATATTACATATATATGAAGGTCTGGTCTTTTTTCCAAAATACGAAGTATCAATGTCTGCATATCGGAAACAAAACTTTCTGGTGAACTGCCAACCAAATCATTCATGCCAAAGCAAATAAAAACTTTATTGACATCCGTCATCTGGGCAATCGAATCTTCAATATAGCGAACCCTTCCATTGTAGATTGGCATAATACCTGCGTGCTTGGTTAGAGCGCTCGATGAAACAGCGGCTTTTGCAGAACAGCTTACTCTTGCCAAAAAATAAGTAGTGTCTGTCTTAATAGAATCGCTGTGCGAATTGCAGTAGTCCCCAAAACCAACTGTTAAAGAATCTCCCACAAATACAGAGTTTGCAAAGAACGCATTTTCGGAAACCATGCCGCCGTATAAAATTTCATTGTATTGATTAATATCAATCAATCCAACTGTGAAACTATTGACAAGATATGTGTTTAGGCTCTCCACTAAGCTGGAAGGCAGGTAGTCCGTAGGGATTGCAGAACCCGTTAGCGGCTGTACGGTTGAGTAGACAACAGGCATTTTTATTTCTTCTTGTGCATATACTGTTAATGGAGCCAAAAGCACCAAACATAAAAAAAGTGCTAGAATGGAACGGCCGTATAAAGATTTTTTCGAGTTTTTCATTGTGAACTACTTCCTTTCTGAAAAAAATTATGTACAAGAATTGAAATTACGTGTAATCCTTGAAGAAGTATTTACTTGAAAATTATTACGA
>VSNQ01000250.1 GCA_009774395.1 Lachnospiraceae bacterium | reverse complement strand
TAATGATACATATTTATGTAGATTTATTCAAGCGTAAGTTTGTTCTGCTTTAAATATCCGATAAACGAATCAATAATTGCTTTTTTTCTTACTACAATATCCTCCTCGCAAAAATCATCTTTCTGTTCTGCCATCATAACAAGCTCTGTGTTTTGGGTTCCCGCTTTATACTTTCCCTTATCGTTTGTAAAACCGTTATAATACTTTTTCTTATCAGAGAACCGATAGTCAGATGCCCGAATATTAATGTTCTTCTCCAACAAAATTTTATTTCCCAATGACTCTAACCTGTTTTTATCTGTAAGACTTCCTTCATTTTCCTGCCGCTTACGTGAAAATATATGCTCGATTTCCAAAGCAACATCTAAAGGAATAAGCTGCTGTTTTTCATCATGATATCCCCACCAGGCAAGCATTGACTTTGTTATAGGTCTGCCATTGGTAAAAGCATAATTTTCTATAGCATTACGAACCGCATCTGCCTCAAATCGGTATTCTTCAAAATCTACAACTCTGTCATTTACTATTTCAATCATCTCAGGATATGCCGGGCTTCTAAGCGCATTCACGCCTGGACGCATAAATGCATACATCCAAATAAATGCTGTAATCTTGTTTAAGAACTCATAAAATGCCTGTTCTTCCAGCAAATTATTTTCATCCTTATACTGCATAAAATATACAGATACAAGATATGTCCACATTCCATTTGGTGCATAATTCAAAACTGCCAGCCTGCGAAGTATTTTATCAGAAAAAATCATATCATCCTGACTTAACACACTTTTCCAAAACTGTGCCAAAGTTTCCAGATTGTCCAATGTTTCTTCCCTTTTTAAGATAGCATACTTATCCTTCTCATAAAACTTACGCAGCGCTTCTGTTGTAGTAATCTTTATTCCCTGCTTTGCCCTCTCATAATACATATACCGCGTAAACAATTCATCCATTGGAGAACCTGAAGGCGCATCGAAAATATCTCCACATATCACTTCCAATTCCTTCCAGCGTTTAATAAATTCTTCTTTTCTTCCTTGGTCGGAATAAAATTTATAAAACTGCGCTTTGAAAATATCTGTATCTGAAAGAGGCTTTCCTCTATCATTCAAAGTTGAAAAGATGCGTAATGCCGTATCCTGCGACTCCGCTTCTATCGGCAATAAAATACAATTATTTAATATCCTTGTAGGCAAATATGCAAAATACGATGGATACTCTGACAGAAACTCATTAATCTTTTCCTGAAAGAAACGATAAGTTTTTGCATAGCGGCTCTTCTGTGCAGAATCAACAACTCCAGTCTTTAATATAGACAAAAATTCTTCCTTATCATCATCTGTTGATACTTCCGAATCTATTTTTAATTTGTTCTTATCCGGATTACCAAATTCATCCGTTTTCCATATACATTTCGCAATATCTTCGCTTGTACTGATTGCATTCGTATCTTTCATGTTCCCAAATTTAGAAAAGAATGCTCGCAGCAACAACATAAGTGTAGTCAAACGCTGCTGCCCATCAATTATCTCCAACTTATTGTAATCGTTTTTAAATGTAACAATGGGACCTAGAAAATATTCGTCTTCATCACTTTTAAAACGACTGTAATCATTTTCAGGAAAGGCAAATGCAAAAATATCATCCCATAATGTTTGACATTCTGCCTCTCCCCATGCATATGGTCTCTGATAATCTGGTATCAGAAAATCTGATCTTTTATTTGCAAACAACTCTTTTATTGTCTGCTGGTCTATATTGAGTTTTGACATATCTATCTTCTCCTTTACGTTTATATCTTATCTTTGTATATGTTTATCCCGTACTGCGCAGCACTCAGCAAAAGAAAATACTGATACTAAATATTTATCTCTTTAACACCAACTTTTATCATAACCATATCATGACCAAAATGGTTATGATATGATTATGAATAATATTTTTAATCTTTGTTACTTGTAAAGCTCATCCAACTATCAAAATTCAACCTCGCAATACCTCGCAATTTTTTTGCGAAGTACCTATTCCACCATTTCATAAGTTTGTTTTGGATCATATATATGTCCATTTCGCTTAACCAATCCCATTTCCATTAAATGGTTTAATCTCGCTCCCACTGTACGTCCTGAATTTCCAAAAGCACAAATGCCGGGAGAGTGTCCGGGAGTATGCAGCACTTCAATTTCTCTGCCACCAATATCAATGATGGCTAGAACCCTGTATTTCTTATTACTAAAAAAATATAATCCCAATTTTCATAAAAGGAATTTTGAACCATTCCTACCTTTTGCATTACTCTATATGATTCTACATTAAACTGTACCCCTTGTCAAAGACAAATTTTTTATTTTGTTGCATGGAATATGTGTTCTACTTCCCTTTCATTTACAATTCCCTTTAGTGGATATATTCCTGTCGTTATATACCTATAGTATTCATTGGGT
>VSNQ01000025.1 GCA_009774395.1 Lachnospiraceae bacterium | reverse complement strand
ACGCCAAAACGGAGCTATCAACGGAGGCAAAACAACGTGCCTCATATATTCGAGGCAATGTTCACGGATTCAGGAAATCGTTACATAAGTGGATTCGTGTGGATGCAAGAGGAAATAAGGAGGGCGTTGCAGCGGCGTTTTGCTTGGAGCGGGAGCAGTTGGCGTTTCCAGTGCGAAATTCTATGGGTGAAGTCGATTACCCTTTTGTTTATGCAAATCCCTCCGCTGTTTTAATGGATGTATTGGAACAAAATACAGATGTTCTATATATGTACCAGCATGAACTGCCAGATACTCTATTCCGTTATAAAAAAGCAGCAATAGAGGATTTGGATCAATTGGTGCAGACAAGAATGATTGTATTGCGCGCTGCCAATGAACTTGCTGAAAGTGTGGATATGACACAGGTGGAAAAGGAAACAAAGGCATACTATAAAAGGGCATTATCTACAGCAGAGCATACTGCGTATCTTGTATATGATGATCAGGAATTTATCGGTGCAGGCAGCGTCAGCTTTTTTCAAGTAATGCCTACATACCATAATCCCAGTGGCAGAAAGGCATATATTATGAATATGTACACAGCGCCAGCGTATCGTAGACTGGGAATTGCCTATAGGACATTGGAACTGTTGATGCAGGATATAAAAACACAAGGAATTTCGCAGATTACTCTGGAAGCTACAAAGGCAGGACGGAAACTCTATGAAAAATTTGGATTTGTTCCTATGAAAAATGAAATGGAATATGCGGGGATTTTTACCTCCCCGCAATTGTAATACATTGATATCTTTCCGCGTTAATAATACGTTCCATCATCTCAATGGGGGTGCATCCAATACATTCGATTAAAATAATAATTTGCGGTCGGCTGCTAAAGGTTATAAATAAATTGTCGTATGCGCCTTTGGTGCATTCTGCAAAATAAAAGGCAAGCCCAACAGAAGCAGCAAGTGGTCTTCCAGTCATCAAGCCCCTAAGTGTTTCTGAAACCTCCGAAAAATGGTAAAGTTATATTTAATTCCGGAAGTAAAAAAAGCGAAAATGCAGAACGGAGGAAATGTGTATGGAAGTAAAACATGGACTTGGTTATCAGAACTATGAGAAAATAATGCGAAATCATATCTTTTATATTGATAAGACAGATTTTATTAAACAATGGTGGGATTATGCAGATGAGGTCACGCTGATCACACGCCCGCGTCGATTTGGAAAGACGCTTAATATGAGTACGATCGAATGTTCTTTCTCAAATTGCTATGCGGGCAGAGGCGACTTGTTTGAGGGACGAAAGGTCTGGGAGGACGAGGCGCTTCGGGGGCTGCAGGGAACGTATCCAGTTATTTTTATGACCTTTGCGGGAGCAAAATCGGGGTATGATTACCAAGGAAGAAATGATACGAAAATAATCCAAGTAGAGGGAATGAAGACTGCTGTGAAAAAAATTATTGCCCGAACCTATAAAAAGTTTGAGGATATTATGAAATCAGATTTATTTGATGATGGGGACAGGAAGTATTATGCATCTGTGAAGAAAGATATGACAGATGAAACAGCAGTAACATCTATTAGCATCCTTAGTATGTATCTTGAAAAATATTATCAAAAGAAAGTGATGATTCTTTTGGACGAGTATGATACGCCAATGCAAGATGCGTGGATTTATGGCTATTGGGATGAAGCCGCTGCATTTTTTAGAAGCTTTTTTGTAAATACTTTTAAGGATAATGAAAGCATGGAACGCGGGCTGATCACTGGGATTACAAGAATATCAAAGGAATCCATTTTTCCAGAACTGAATCACCTTAAAGTAGTGACCACAACTTCTGATAAATATGCTACCTGTTTTGGTTTTACGGAGAAGGAAGTTTTTGAAGCGCTTGACAGTGCAGGGCTTGGCGGTCACAAAAGCGGCGTTAAGAAATGGTATGATGGCTTTATATTTGGAAAATACGCAGATATATATAATCCGTGGTCGATTATTTCCTTTATAGAAAACAATGCAAACTATGAAGCTTACTGGGCAAATACCAATTCCAACGAACTTGTAAGTACACTGATACAAACCGGAGATGTCGAAGTAAAAAAAACAATGGAAGATTTGCTTTCTGGAAAAAGTTTTACAGCACCAATTGACGAGCAGATCGTGTTTAATCGATTGAACGGCAATACAAATGCAATATGGAGTCTATTGCTTGCGGCAGGTTATTTAAAAACGATTGATAAGGAACCGCCTCGGGAAGACAGAAAAGGAAAGCAGCAGTATACATTGACATTGACAAACAGAGAAGTCCTAATGATGTTTGAAGATATGGTAAAGGACTGGTTTGGGAAAAGTGATGTGTCAGCATATTACAACGAATTTATCAATGCCTTGCTGCATGACAATGTACGCAGAATGAACACATTTATGAACAAGGTTGCATTGCATACATTTAGCTATTTTGACACAGGAAACAGACCATCGGAGGCAACGCATCCGGAACGGTTTTATCATGGTTTTGTGCTTGGCATGATTGTCAATCTGTCAGATAAATATAAAGTGACCTCAAACCGCGAGAGCGGTTATGGCCGTTATGATGTTATGATAGAGCCGTATGACAAAAATGAGAAAGCGTTTCTCTTTGCATTCAAGGTGCTAGATGAGGATGACGACGAGAAAACGCTGGATGACACTGTGGCAAACGCGCTTGCACAGATTGAGGAGAAACAATATGAAACAGTGCTTATTGCCAGCGGTTTTGCGCCGGAAAATATCAGAAAATATGGTTTTGGTTTTCAGGGGCAAAAGTGCCTGATTGGCTGAGGAAAATGCAAAAATACAAAAATACAATGGAACGCATCAAGCCATGCAAAATCGTTTCGCGATGGCTTGATGGATCGCAAGCATTATGCTTTCTTACGGGGCTGTCGCAATAAGCTGAAATTATACAAAATATCGTATCCATCGACGCAAGGCGTTGGACTATCTTGTATACACTTTCCTTAATGCGGCAGCCCCTAAACTGAACTGTAACGGAGAAGCAGCAGATGCATCTGTCTACATTTCCCTTACCGATCAATATCGTTATCTTCATCCTTGGTGCACAGAAACAATATATTGCAAAACCGCCTCATTTCCCTTACCGAACAATATCGTTATCTTCATCATAATACATTTTCACCCGCAGCGCCTGATTGTGGTCGCCGAAGTCTTCGCCGAACAGCGTGCAGCCTCCGCAGTTGGTAGTGTCTTTTGGCACTTCAAAGCGGAAGGTAATATAGCTGTTATAATCAATATGTAAATCTTGAACTTTTATATCGGATATCTTCTTTGTGCCGTCGATAAAGCAGCCCTCGCTGTTGATTATCAGTGTTTTGAGCAATCCATATTGATTTAGGGCTTCGGGCCACCATGCAGGGGAAACGTAGCCAGGACGTCCGCCGTAATCACCGGGGCTGATCCATACGCCAAGTGGTATATCATTCAGATGGAAATAAATATCTGAGGGATAGTCTTCATTGGTATCCGGGCACTCAGAAGAAATTTCAAATGAAATCTGCAATTCATTGAGAATCTGCCCAGCCTGTAAATGGTTTGGAAGATTATACTCTACATAACCCGATGCAAACCAGAGGATGCCTGCCTGAAAACGCTCCGGAAACGAAAAGACCCGTGGGTCATCCAGAGAACCGATAATATCCTTATTGGTAGCAAGTCCGCAGGTCGGTGTGCCGTGACAAGTGGTATAGTATCCAATCCGGATATCATCAATATAGCAGTGTTTCGCTTCTTTGGCAGGTGCAAGATCAATCATCAGCCGGTCGTAGCGGGGGCGCACAATTTTCATGGCGCCGCGTTTGCCGGACGTGATTTTAATACGGACAAGTCCTGCCTCCTCCAATTTACCGACGTGCATAGAAATAGCACCATTTGTCAGTCCAAGCGACTCTGCCAAGTCGTTCATGCTCATTGAGTCATCTTTGTAAATCATTTCCATTATTTTCAAGCGCATAGGGGTACTAAGTGCCTTAAATACATTCTCAGCTTCACTGATAGAACGAAAATATAGCATAAGAGTTCTCCTTTCTAAAATGTAATATAATGCATGGAAGTGATACATTGTATTCCTTTGATTTTAGTTTTTTTTGATTTTAGTTTTTTTGATTTTAGGTTCTTTGATTTTAGTTTTTTGATTTTAGTTTCTTTATTTTTGCTCTATAATATTAGTATAGTAAAAACTAAAACAAATGTCAAGAGTATTTTAGCAAATGCTAAATATTTAAGCCAAAATATGCTAATTAGGCAAAAAAACGCACAGTCTTGCATGTTATAGTAAAAATGCACAAAAAACATTACTAAATTTCGTTAAGTAAAGCGAAAACGCTGCGAAAGCCTTAAAATACAAGGAAAACAATATAAAAAGTCACAAATTATATAATATTGTAACTTGACTTTTTCACTATTTTAGCGTAAGGTATAATCATACACAAAAAACTAAAACAATTAACTCAAAAATGAAATTAATCAAAGTGTTTATAAAATGTTCAAAATTCTGAAATAGTGAGTTAAGAATTTTTGGAAATTTATTTATAAAGTTTACATTTTCGGAATAATTCTTGCGAATGTTTAAGGAACATTTTGAATTAAAATTTTATTGAGAGAAAGGTTGGGCCATTATGGGAAAAGGAAAAAGTAAAGCGAAGCGGGCGGCGGCTCACCAGTTCCATTCTTTGGTAACTTATTATCCAATTTCTAACGGCAATAACCTGATTGGTGAGTTTGGCTGGGATGGCAAGGCATACCATATGGATCAGTGGGCAGCAGGCGTAAACCAGTGGGCAGAGCTTGTAAACGGCAAATACCATGCTCCTTATGGTGATACGGATGAAATGGAAGCTTGGACAGGCGACAGAACGATGTGGGCTGCTTACACAGGAAAACTTGGTTTTCAGATTGATGCATGGTGGACATATCTAAATCTGTTTGATACACCAGATTACAGAAACCGTGGTATGGAGTGGGTACCTTATACAACACCGGCAAGTGCGACGGGTTATACATTTGGTGTTCTTGACTTTGGTGGTATTTCTTCAGCAACAGCACATCCAAGAGAGGCTTATGAACTCCTGAAATGGATGGGATGGGGCACTGAAGGCTGGCAGGCAAAGCTTGACGCTTATCAGGATGTAGAAACTTATGCAGATTTGCCGTTATACAGACAGGCAATTCCTTGCCCGATTACAATGGACGAAGCAATTTGGACAGAGTTCCAGCAGTCTTTCTATCCGACAGCACAGACAAGAACTTATCAGTCTGTATTCGATCCAGTAAATGGCGAAGACCTTGTTACGGCTGACGAGGATACAAAGTATGGAAAATATTTTGATGATTTCTTCGCAAACTGCAAGAATCCGATTCCGTTTGGTGACTGCCAGATACCGGGCTTTGCAAATTTCCTTGACACATCGTATCGTGCAGTAGGTGATACATTAGGCGTTGAAGATCAAGTTCGTATCGAAGGAAAGAATGCAAACGACTTTGCAGCAGAACTTGAGCAGAAAGCAGCAGACGCAAATCAGGCAGCTTTGGCAGCAGCAAAGGAAGCATATGAAATGATAGGTATTACATTAAATTATTAATCAAAATACTACGGCATATTTCTTTTGCATGGAGGAGTCTATGCATAAAAGGGACGTTTGTTGAAACGTCCCTTTTGTATCATATATCTGGAAGCAGAGAAGCTGATAGGATAATTTTGAAAATAAATTGTTACAGTAAACTTGGAACGATTGATGTACGGCACGGCAAAAAAAATTGCCGTGTAGCTGTGAACATATTGTTATATAGTGTCAGCTATTTTGACGCTTAGGAACTGTTTTTTCTGATGCCGCAGATGGACATTCAGAAAAGTAATTGTCATAAGTTATTTATTAACAGTTCCTTAGTTTAGGTACGTGTGTAGAGCACGCAGGGGGATAGAAATGAAAAAAAATAGGAAATTATGGGCGTCTGTACTTGTGGCAGCCATAATAACAAGTTTGGCAGGTGGCTGCCAAAGCAGGGAACAGACAGAAAGCGGGGAATCAATGAGGACGGAAGCAGATAATGCGCAGACACAGGAGAATACAGCTTTAGCAGGGACAGAAGCTGCGGCAGATACAGGAGAAGGCGAAAGTGAGAGCAGTGCTGTAAGTGATACGCAGACAGCGGATGCTTCTAATGAGGAGGAAGAAATGACAGAGGTGTCATATAGCCGCGTTTCCGTTCATGATCCTTCTGTAGTGTATGATAATGGGACTTATTATATTTTTGGTTCGCATATGGCATGGGCAAAAAGTAAAGATTTAATGAACTGGGAAACCTTTACAATGAATATTAATTCCGACTATGCAAAACTGTTTGGCAAAGAATGGGATTCATACTGTAAAACGAATTCCAACCCGAATTTAAACGGGAATTTATGGGCACCAGATGTGATTTACAACCCCAATATGGGAAAATACTGCTTCTATATGAGCGTAAACGGTGATGATTGGAATTCTGTAATTGTTATGCTGACAGCCGATCAGATAGAAGGACCGTATGAGTATGGTGGGCCGATTGTGTACTCCGGCTTTAATACAGGATCGCATGATGTGGCGCTGACGGACGTGTATCAGGTACTTGGCGAAGGCGCAGATATTACCCGATACCAAAATACTACCAATACGAAGTTAAACTGTATTGACCCCAATGTGCTCTTTGATAAGGATGGTTCGCTCTGGATGGTATATGGTTCTTGGTTCGGCGGTCTTTATATGCTGAAATTAGATGAAAATACCGGGCTTAGAGATTATACTACAACATATGAAACAACGGCAAACCAGTCGGATGCGTATTATGGCTATAAGATACACGGGGGATTTGGCGTATCAGGCGAAGGCCCTTATATTATTGAGAAAGACGGCTATTATTACCTGTTTGTTTCCTATGGCGGACTGGTTGCCGACGGCGGTTATCAGATGCGTGTGTTCCGTTCGGATAAGATTACAGGACCATATGTTGATCAGGCAGGAAACAACGCAGTTTATACAAAACAGTGTAATGATTTGTTTGAGCCGGTTGGCGTGCGGCTTATGGGCTCTTATGACTGGACAGGCAACCGAGAGATTCGTGTGGCACAGGGACATAATTCCGCATATGTGACAGAGGACGGAAAGATTTATTTAATTTACCATTCGCGTTTTGCGGAAGGAAAAAACGGCATCCCTGAAGCGCATGAAGTACGCGTGCAGCAATTGTTTGTCAATGAGGACGGCTGGCTTGTGGCAGCACCGTATGAGTACGCTGGCGAGAAAATCAGCGAAACAGGTTATACAATGGAGGAAATGTGCGGCAATTATGAGTTTGTTGTGCATAACCCGACGACCTATTATCAAAAAGTCGGAAAAGCTGTAGTCGGTGTGATGCAGCCAGCAAAGATTACACTAAATGAGGATGGCAGCGTCAGCGGTGATTTATCGGGAAACTGGACTTATGAGGAAGGAACGCCGAATATGACAATTACAGTGGATAATGTGACATACAAGGGCGTTTTTCTGAAAATGCCAAGTGAGCAGCTTTACTTTAATCCCAATCAGCGCAAAGTGGTTATGACCTTTAGCGTGTTGGGAGAAAATGTGACAGCTTGGGGAAGTAAGTAAAGAATTGGAAAAATTTTAAGAAGAGAGAGCCGCCTGCGGCTCTCTGACTGTCGGATAGGAGCGGAAAGTGTGTCAGCAGGTTAATTTTGCTATTTTTCTTTGTCCGCATCAAAATAACGTATTACTTTGCATGGATTTCCTGCTGCAACACAATTTGGTGGGATAGAGCGGTTTACAACACTTCCAGCCCCAATTACGCTATTTTCACCAATGGTAACTCCAGCAAGAAGAATACAGCCGCCACCAATCCAGACATTGTTTTTTATCTCGATTGGGCGTGCATAGGTTCTAAAAAATGTCGTCTGGCGTTCTTTCCAATCCGGCACAAGCCGTTCCTCGGGAAGAACAGGGTGCGAAGAGGTGTAAAGCTGCACATTTGATGCAATTAAAACGTTGTCACCAATGCGGATAGGCTGATTGTCTGCAAAAGTACAGTTCCTATTAATTATCACATTATTTCCCCCAAAGATATTTTTCCCATAATCACAATGAAACGGCGTGTCGATTGCCACATTCTCTCCTATACCGCCTAATAGCTGCCGGAGAAGGGCATATCTTTTTTCGGATTCTCTATAATCAGAGAAATAGTATTCCTGTGTCAGTTCCCTTGCGCGTGCGATCTGTTCTAAAGTATCGCTGTCTGCAGTTTCTAAAAAATCACTTGCTTCATAATATATAAAAATATCTCCTAAGGAATTATCCAACAGTTGTAATCACAAAAATTATTATTCATCCATAATCTAATAAATTATTATTGAACAGTTATGTTTATACAGTTTTTAGCGTAAACTATTTTCCACGACACCCGGAAGCAGGGTATAGACGGAACAGCCAATCTGTGCTTCAAACAATGCTTTAATCTCTAAAATTCTTTTCCAGCGGTCAATCGTTGCCGGATGAACACCATATCGTATGGTAACATCTACAAATCTTTTCTCTAAAAGACAGAACCCCGTTGGCAGAGCCAGTGAGTCGCATAACTGCACCAGACGATCATAATCATCATAGACTGCATTTGCAACAAACGTTTCCATAAAAAGGTAATCTGCATCGCTAACATCAAATTCTCCAATAGAGGTATGGATATCCTGTATCATAAATGCGTGAGATATACAGATCTGTGCAGCTTTTTCCCAGCCGCGTTCCATGCAATAGCGATAACCGTCTATTAGATGCTTTTCGGAAGTCACTCCGGCATACCGTCCAATATCGTGTAACAATCCAAAAAGATAGGCCTGATCGGCAGATAAATTTTTACAGCGCAATGCAATATTTTTACAGGCTTCTGCTACATATTTTGAATGATCTACCCATGCTCCGGGGTTGCTTTTTGCCGCTTGCTCCAAAGCCTGTTGGGCAGTCTTTTTGTTTAATTCCATTGATACTTTTTCCTCCTATGCCTGCGATTTTTTCTTTGCACCAGAACATTTATACGGCGTCCTTGTCACCAGTAATTTCTGAATCGTTTCTAATACTTGCATTATACTCACGAACGATTAGATTTTCCTTTCAGCACAACACATATTGCCTGCTTATGCAATATGGGCTGTGCTGAAATTGGAAAATCTTTACGGTCGTGAGTATATTATAATGCAATGAAGGCATGAAAAATATTTTATTTCTGCCGTGATATGTCACGATTCTGCCATTTCCTACGATATTCTAATGGTGTACAGTGTGCGTATTCCCGAAAGACTTTTCCAAAATAACTGCTGCTGCCTAAACCGCAGGCATGACTGATTGATGTAATTGGTTCGTTTCCCCGTGCCAGCATTTGACAGGCTGCTTGCAAACGATATGTTTTAATATACGCTACAGGCGTCATATGCAGACAGTTATGAAATACTCTAAAACATTCCCGTTCACTGAGGTATGCCGCCGCCGCAAGTTCTGAAATAGAAATTTTCTCTTGGTAATGCTCATGAATGTATATCATCATTAATTTTATCTGATCGCTGCTTTTGTTCTGTGCTTTTTGTTGCACTTGTGCAGGAGGGGATAGTTGAAAGAGCATTAGCCATATTTCCGACAGTGCTTCGCGCAGTTTCATTTCATATCCAAATTCCTTGCTGGATAAGTGAAAAGCTTCAAGAATCCGTTCTAAAATCTTTTTCTCGATTGCATTATTTGGAAAAAGAGGAATAAGATCCATTTGCGGATTGGTGATAATAGGCGTAATATACTTTTGTTCAATTCTGCTTCCCTGTTCACCGGCAAGCAGAGAAGCATCAAAAATATGAAGCAGTTGGATATTTTTTTCAGTCTGTGCGATTGGCCTTGTCATATGGAGTATATTGGAATTTACCATACCACCGCTTCCCGCAGGAAATAGTTGTTTCCCCTTTGGCGTATAGTATTCAAGACTGCCGCTTTCCATATAAAAAAGCTCTACTGCCTTGTGCCAATGCCACGGCACATAGTGTTCTATATATTTATCAAGTTCTGCCCTTGAAGCGATATAGGGAAAGTCATTTGCAAAATCGGGAAGCAGTTCTTCCTTGCTGCCCGTGTAAAAGGTAATGCTATGGATATTTTTCATGTTATACGTTATTCCTTTCAAGGCACAAACAAATTGTGAAAGTTTTGTCAAATTCCTTCACGCTTATTCACCTGTATATTTGTAATTTTGTGTTATGATTTATAGTCGAAATGCATATAAAATCTTCATTATATTTGCAGTCAATACTTTTGATTTTATAGAAAAACCAGAGAATATTTTTGGGGGTAATTGTTATCAATGTCCAGTATAGTATAAATATACAAGAATAGCTCTCTAATTGTCAATGAATATAAAGAAACGGTCACACAGCAATTTTGCATTGCAGTATAGTAAGGTTAAATTTGATGAATTTTATGTTTATCAGGATATATTGAGATTGTGATAAGGGTATGCTATAATGGTTGCAATTGCGGTACAGGTTTTATGCAAGTCAATAAGAACGATACAACATTCTTATAAATAAAAGGGGGCATCTGCATGGATTATAAACCATTGCCAATAGGGATTGATAATTTTGAAATGCTTATCCAAAGGGGATATTATTTTCTGGACAAGTCATTATTGATTAAGGAATTGCTTGATAAAAAAGGCGATACAAACCTTTTTACCCGTCCAAGGCGTTTTGGAAAAACATTAAATATCAGTATGCTTCGCTATTTTTTCGAGGATGCAAGGGATTTAAACGGTAATAAGATAGAACATTCTTCCCTTTTTAATGGACTAGAAATTATGCAGGCTGGTGAAAAATATCTTGCCCATATGGGGCAGTATCCGATAATTAATTTGTCGTTAAAGTCAGCGAAACAGCCAACATTTGACTTGGCTTATTTAATGTTGATACGTCAGATAGCAGGGGAATATGAGCGGCATAGTTTTATTTTGGAACATCTCGCGCTACAGGATCAGAAAGAGCGTTACAGCAGAATTATGTGTGAAAAGGGTGGAATTGGCGACTATGTGGATGCGCTGTTTTTTTTGAGTAAATGCCTGTATAAGTATTATAATAAGAAAGTAATTATTCTGATTGACGAATATGATGTGCCGCTGGAAAACGCTTTTTTGAGTGGTTTTTATCCACAGATGGTGGACTTTATCCGTTCGCTGTTTGAGTCGGCGCTGAAATCAAACGAATATTTGGAATTTGCTGTAATTACAGGGTGTCTGCGAATTTCAAAGGAAAGTATTTTTACAGGGCTGAACAATTTAAATATTATTTCAATATTAAATCATAATTTTTCAGAATATTTTGGCTTTACAGAGAAGGAAATCAAAAAGATTTGTGCGGATTATCATATGGAGAGCCAGTATACCTTGTGTCAAGAGTGGTATAATGGGTATATTTTCGGGGAATCGAATGTATATAATCCGTGGAGCGTGATTAAGTTTATGTACGATTTGCAGGCAGACAGCAACTGTTTTCCGTCTGCTTATTGGGCAAATACAAGTTCAAATAGTATTGTTAGGAAGCTGATAGAATGTGCCAATGATGAAACAAAGGAGGAAATTGAAGCATTAATTGAAGGCAAAAGCATTGAAAAGCCTGTGCATGAGGATATTACATATGATGAAATTTACAATACAATGGATAATTTATGGAATTTTATGTTCTTTACAGGGTATTTCCGAAAAGTTCGTCAAAGAATGGACGAGAGTACAAAGCAGCAGTATGTAGAAATTATGATTCCGAATCAGGAAGTAAAGTATATTTTTCGCACAAAAGTTCTTTCATGGTTTCAGGAGAAAATTGTGGAGAAGGATTTAACGGCACTTTATACAGCATTGTTGAATCAGGACGCAGCAGCATTGGAAAAAGAGCTTAACGAGCTGCTATTGGAAACGATAAGCTTTAATGATGCATACGAAAATTTTTATCATGGTTTTATTGCAGGTGTACTGTCAAAAATGAAGGGTTATCGTGTGCGCTCGAACCGAGAAGGCGGCAGGGGGCGCAGTGACTTGTTTATCCGACCAGTAACAAGACGGAAAGCAGCCTATGTTATTGAATTTAAAATAGCCAACTCCATAGATGAACTGGACAAGAAAGCGAGTGAAGCGCTGGCGCAGATCGCCGACAGGCAATATCAGCAGGAACTATATAATGACGGATATAAACAAGTAGTGTCGTATGGCATTTCGTTTTTTGGAAAAGATTGTCTGGTAAAGGTAGGGGCTGTCGCATTAAGACAAACGGATACAAGATAGTGTTACATTGTGCTAAGATTTATACCGTATCTGGTATCATCAAAGCTTATAGCGACAGCCCCTATATAAAATTTAAGGGGGAAAAGAGTGAAAGAATTTGACAAATCTTTCACAATTTGTTTGTGCCTTGGAAAGGAATGGTAAAAAATATGAGAGCAATATTAGAATTTCCGCAAATAGATAAAGAGAATCAGGCGCAGGTGGCAACGTATATTGAACAAATTGCGGGAGAAATTGCGTCCGGATTGGATTGTAGTAAGACGCTGAAAAAACTAAGCACGCTTACAGGGAAAAAGCACAATGCGGCAGAATTTGCAGAATACTGGGGGTGGACGGATTTAGAAACGCTTGTAGAAATGACAGTGACACCAGAACCACCGTATGTGCCGGATTTAACAAGAGCGGAGTTAGAGGAAATTATTGCAATAATACAAGACTGCTGCATAACACTTGACGATAATAAGAT
Organism: Lachnospiraceae bacterium; assembly: GCA_009774395.1. Lineage (GTDB taxonomy): Bacteria > Bacillota > Clostridia > Lachnospirales > Lachnospiraceae > COE1. The sequence goes on along the minus strand of VSNQ01000025.1, from coordinate 27,916 downwards.
GATATATTATGAAGAACTGCTCCATAAATCGCTTCCGTTAACGGATGTGTCAAGTTATATCACTGTTGAGGAAACGACCAGCGAAATCGCGGATAAAATGTTAAGGGCTGCGTCGGAAGGCGTGATATTATTATAGAAGGGTTTATGGCGGAGCATGGAAACAATTATGTGGCACAATCTGCATAGGATATTGACTTATATTCGTTTTGATATTAGGAACTGTTCAAATAAAAATAATTGCTATGTGATCGATGCTATACTAGATTCTTTTTATAAAAAACTTGGCAACGAAGAACTATGCGCGGCGATTTTAAAGAGAATGCCGGAGTGGGAAACACATTTGCTGCTTTATAATGAAAAAAACGAATCTATAGACAGTCCTCTAGAATTAGAATTATTTTTTATAAAAGCGCTCGAATTGATACAAGAAATCTTAGTGTCGCAAAATAACAATATGATGGCATATGATGCGGTGGATATGCTCCATTGTCTGCCAGAGATTATTGTTGCAAACGCTAATAGTGAATACAATGGTAAACGCAGTTTGCAGCAATATTGGAGGAGTTATGTCGAGCCTTTTGAAAGAAAGTGGAATTGTACCAGTTTCGAGCCATACCATACCTTTTTTTGCAAACACAATAATGTATTTCAGAAAATATGGGGTAAGATAAGCAGTGTATCAAGTAATAGATAAATTCGCAGTTGGCAGCAGCTATGCCGTTTCTTTAAAAGGTGATGCAGCGTTGTTGAAAAATGGCATAAAATTAATTGATGAGAATGGGCAGATTTTTGAGATAACAGGAGTTGGTATGATGCATTATCAAAATGATAAATCTATTCTAAACAGCGATCAAATAGAGGTTCTTTTTAAGGACAGTATAGAACAAATAGAACAAATAGGAAAACTGTTAAGAATTATAAAATAAGTAATTTGGAAAAACTTATCATCCTTATGTATTACTTAAAGATATTGCTATAGCTATTGAATATCGAACTATTTTATTGTCGAAGGAATACCATAAACAAATAATAAATACAATAGGTAAGTCGATTCATAATTGCCGGAGTAATAGTTCCGAATTGCTGGATAGGTTACATTGTTTGGCATAGCAAAAATGTAATGCAGATAGAGATGTAAAATGAGGGATAAAGAATGAATGAAACAGACAATTACAATAAATCCGACGAAAAATTTATGCGCGAAGCCATTAAACAGGCGAAAAAAGCATATGCATTAGGGGAAGTGCCGATTGGATGTGTAATTACATATAACGGAAAGATAATCGGTCGGGGCTACAACCGCCGCAATACTGACAAGAACACACTTTCCCATGCAGAACTAACTGCAATTAAAAAGGCGAGTAAGGTAATCGGTGATTGGCGGTTAGAGGAATGTATATTGTATGTAACGCTCGAGCCCTGTCAAATGTGTTCTGGTGCGATTGTGCAGGCACGGATATCCAAAGTGGTTATGGGATGCATGAATGCAAAAGCAGGGTGCGCAGGGTCAATATTAAACCTTTTGCAGCAGCCAGCGTTTAATCATCAAGTAGAAACGGTGCGCGGGGTGTTAGAGGAGGAGTGTTCGGGATTATTAAAGCAGTTTTTTAAAGAACTTCGGATACGAAATAAAGAGGAGAAATTAAAATCATAAGGAACTGTTTATAGATATTTCTTAACAGTTCAAAAGAAATTATTTAAAGGTTATTTCTTAATAGTTCTTAAAAATTTATAATTCTAGCAAATTCCTCTTTATTATGTTTTCGGAGTGTGTTACACTCAATGTTGGACGAGTACATTACAAGTAAATTAGGGAATTGCTATGATGTACTAGTACAACGTTGCGTGTTGCTCGATTCTTAATGCAATGCTGTACTAGGATGCGTATGACAATTCTGGGATAAAGGAGAAAAGAATGGACGAGATAGCAGTTTTAATTCCTTGCTATAATGAGAGCAAGACAATTGAAAAAGTAGTAAAGGACTTTCGGGCAGCGCTTCCGGAAGCTGTAATTTATGTGTACGATAACAATTCCAAAGACGGAACGGACGAGATTGCGCGCAAAGCGGGTGCAGTGGTTCGTTATGAATACCAGCAGGGCAAGGGCAATGTAATACGGCGTATGTTCCGTGAAATTGATGCACGCTGTTATATTATGACGGACGGGGATGACACTTATCCTGCTGATGAAGCACGTAAGTTGTGCGAAGCGGTTTTGGAGCGCAATGCAGATATGGTGGTGGGGGACAGGCTTTCTTCTTCTTATTTTGAGGAAAATAAGCGCCCCTTTCATAACTTTGGCAATTCGCTGGTGCGGGGCGCGATTAACAGTATGTTTAAAAGTGACATTCGGGATATTATGACGGGATACCGGGCATTTAGCTACCAGTTTGTCAAATCATTTCCCGTGCTTTCCAAAGGCTTTGAAATTGAAACGGAAATGAGTATCCATGCAATTGATAAAAATATGCGTGTAGAGAATGTGATTATCCAGTACCGTGATCGTCCGGAGGGCAGCGTATCGAAATTAAACACATATTCGGACGGGATGAAAGTAATTTTCACCATCTTAAAATTGTATAAAAATTATAAGCCAATGGGCTTTTTTGCATGGATTTCTATGTTGTTAGCAGTGATTTCGACGCTATTTTTAATTCCAGTGCTTACGGAATATTTTTCTACGGGTCTGGTGGAGCGTTTCCCAACGTTGATTGTATGTGGATTTGTCTATATTGCGGCAATCCAGTCTTTTTTCGCAGGATTAATGCTTTCGAGTATTAAGCAGAAAAATATGCAGGATTACGAGATGAACTTAGTGATTTTGGATAACGAATATAAAAATAGAAATCAGGATAAAAGCTGAAAGGAACATTGGGGCAATATGGTTGTGCAGACAGGAAAGTCTAATCGTTTATGCGTATAGAAGTGCCTGTAAAAAAGCAGATGGGAACAAAAATGAAACAAGCATTAATGGATTATGTGGTATTTGATATCGAAACCACAGGACTTTATCCAAGTCAGGATAAAATTATTGAACTGGGAGCGGCTAAAGTATGCGATGGGAAGATCGTGGATACTTTTTCCGTGTTTGTCAATCCGGGAAAGCTGCTTCCGCCAAAGATTGTAGAATTGACAGGGATTACGGATGCGGATGTAAAAAAAGCACCTTTTATAGAGGAATTATTTGATGCATTTGCAGATTTTGCAGGGGATAGTGTGCTGCTGGGACATAATATACTCTTTGATTATTCTTTTGTAAAAACAGCGGCGCAACGGCAGAAAAAGACATTTAATAAAGAAGGAATGGATACGCTGCGGATTGCAAGGCGGTTTTTAACAGCGTTGGAGAGCAGAAGCCTAGGCGTGCTGTGTGCATATTATAAGATTGATTTGGACGCGCATAGAGCGTTAAATGATGCGGTTGCGACACACCAAGTCTATCAGCGTATGGTAGAACAGTTTTATCCAATAGATCAAGAACCATTTGCGCCGCGGCAATTGGCGTATCGTGTGCAGAAAGATAGTCCGATAACGCCAAAGCAGTACAATTACATACAGATGCTTGCAAGGCGTCTGCGGCTTTCCATGGCGAATGAGGAGAATGTGTTTTGGCTGGAGCCAATCAAAAGTTTTGGTACAGAGCGCATCGCGGTAGAAGCGTTAAGTAAAAGCGAAGCGAGCCGATTAATAGACTGTCTACAGTCAGGGCTTTAAAATCCTTCGGACTGTGATAGTGTGGCGTTTTGCTGTTGGGTTTGAAGCGTTTCAATAATGGTGTCCTTCTGTATTGTATGAATATTTTGTGCGCTTTCTATCAGTGATTGGATTTTCCATGCAGTGCCAGCATCACAGTAAAGGTCTGCAAGCAGATAATAGGACTTGCTGACATCGGTTCCAGTGGATATTGCAAACTCCAACGTTTGGGCTGCCAGGGCATCTTCTCCATTTTCGTGAAGTTTTTCTGCAAGCTTTTGCAGGAGCGTCACTAAGTTTGTGTAATGAAAATCGTAATCGCTTAATATAGTAATATTAGCAGTGCCGTATTTTAGCTTTAAATCGGTGTTGCTGTAGCCAGTAAGGTTTACGATTTTGTATGAGGACAAGTCGTTTAAGTTATTTAGGATGCTTTGCAGTTCACTTGTAATGCTCTTTGGATGCATTTGCAATATTTCTGGTGGAATTGTAATGTAGTCTAAATCATCCAGCGGCTTTTTGCGGGTAAAACTTGCTTTGCGTTCCCGCTCCCAATATGCATCGTCTGCCTTAGCTTCAATTGCCCGAATATGAGAAAGTTTTAAATAATATGCAATACAAAGGCCAACAATACTTGAAAAAATCAAATATTTCATATATAATATCCTTTCAGAAATGTATTTTGTATATTTCACTGTGATTATGCTCGCAGTATAATTGTTACAGTAGTACCGTTTAAAATAGAAATTAGGAGGTTTATCGTATGTTTCATTTTAATAATAAAAAAACACAGCGAAAAATTGCGGCTGTAATAGCGGTTTTATTAATTATTGCTATGATTGTGCCTACAGTTTTAAGTGTTTTAGGATAGTATCAAACAAGTCATTTCAATCTATTTTACAATAGTTAGGATATGCTTTACAATTAGCAAATTTATATAGAATTCATATATAAATCAATAAAAATTTTGGTAATATTTTTATTATTCAAGGAGAGCAAGAAGGAGAGTTTATGAGTAAGATTAGAAAAAATATGGGGTTGTTCGTCTTATGTCTGGTATTTTTGTCAGCCGTCTGCGTTTTTGGCAAAGGACAGTATGTTTATGCGCAGGCAGAGGACGACGTGATTCTGGAAGGCATTTATATGGGAGATATTGACCTTTCCGGAATGACAGCAGAGCAGGCAAAGGCGGCAGTCGCTGCATATATTGAGGAATTGAAGCTGCGTACCGTTACATTTGGCGCAGTAGACGGCCATTATGCAATGGTGACAGCAGGTGATTTAGGTTTGAACTGGATAAATCCTGAGGATATTGATACAGCAGCGTCGCTTGGCAAAAAGGGAAATATTGTAAAGCGGTATAAAGCAATTCAGGATTTAAAGCACGGAAATAAAAATTTTGATTTAATGCTGAACTTTGATATGGAGGCAATTCGTACAATCTTAGCAGAGCAGTGTACAGAATATGATGTTCCGGCACAGAATGCTACACTGACGCGCGAAAATGGTGTGTTTAATGTAATTGAGGGACAGACCGGAAAAGGCGTTAATATTGAAGAATCGTTAAATGTAGTTTATGATTACCTTACCAATCAATGGGATTATGAAGATACATCTATTGATTTGGTAATTGATGTGACAGAGCCGAAAGGAAATGCCGAGGAACTCTCGCAGCTAAACGATGTACTAGGTACTTTTACAACAAGTTATTCCACCAGCAGTCCTTCAAGGTGCAAAAACGTAGAAAATGGCTGTAGATTAATTAATGGAACGTTGCTTTATCCAGGAGATGAATTTTCTACATATAATACGATTAAGCCATTTACCACAGAAAACGGATATTATCCGGCGGGATCATACTTAAATGGTAAAGTGGTTGACAGTATTGGCGGCGGTATTTGTCAAGTTTCCACAACGCTTTATAATGTAGTGCTTTTGTCGGAATTAGAGGTGACGGAGCGGAACAATCATTCTATGATTATCAGTTATGTAGACCCGTCAATGGATGCAGCGATTGCAGAATCAGCAGGAAAAGATTTTCGTTTTATCAATAATTTAAACCATCCGATTTATATAGAAGGAATTACAGAGGGAAAACAGATTACATTTACGTTCTATGGTGTGGAGGAGCGTGACCCGTCACGGAAAGTGCGCTATGAGAGCGAAGTGCTTTCGACGACACGTCCAGATCATGATGATATTGTAGCAAGCAGCAGCCAGGGCGTAGGATATATAAATGTACAGTCAGCGCATATCGGCTATAAGGCGCAGCTTTGGAAAATCGTGGAGGAGAATGGTGTAGAGGTTAGCCGTGATGTCATTAATAAGAGCAGCTATAAAATGGCGCCACGTACGGCGACGGTTGGAGTAAATACAGATAATCCTGATTATGCAAACCGTATTCAGGCAGCAATTGCGTCGGGCAGCATTGACACTTGTAAGGCAGAGGCGGCAGCAATTAAGGCAGAGATGGCAGCGCAGGCACAGCAGCAGGCAGATTTAGAAGCCTATTATCAGGCGCTGCAGCAGCAGTTGTTGGAACAACAGCAGCAACAATTACAGCAACAGCAAGTACCGTCAGAGCAGCCGGCGCAACCAATGCCGTAAGACGTTGCAGAGGAATAGAAAATGAATTATGGAAAATTAACGGAGAGTATTTATAAACGTTCCGTTGTAAATGTAGTGAAGGCGAATGGCGCAGGACTGGGAACAGTCTGCGCCGCTTTGCCATATATTGGCGGGCAGGCGTCTGCGCATGGTACGGACAAGGAGGTAGCACGCAGAGCGTTTCTTGCAGCGGTAAATCGCGCGGCGCTGCAGTGCGGATTGGTGTCTTGTGATAAAGCGGAGGATATCTTTCACAGTGCAGAGAGTGTCTGCGCGAATTTAACGCTGTCTGTACCGCAGAGATTACGGGAAATAAAAATACGTCAAATAATTGAGCAGGCGGCAAAGGCAGCGGCGGAATTGTCAATACCATTTGCAAATATTGATGTGCAGGTGCTTCCCTGTGTAACAGAGCCTGTTGTAAGCTGCGTTGTGGAAGTCTGTTGTATGCAGCGTATGGAAAATCGTGCCAAAGAAGGCGAGGATATTGTAATGACAAAATGGCTGGGGCTGGAGGGCACGGCAGTGATTGCTGATCGGCATTTTGAAAAGCTTCTTGGCAGATACCCAATGGATATGCTGGATAAAGCAAGACGCTTTGGACAGTATTGTTCGATATTGCCGGAGGCTGCAACCGCCATGAAGTCCAACGCGGGCGCTTTGTCAGTGGTGCGGGAGGGCGGTATTTTTGGCGGACTCTGGGCACTTGCGGCAGAAAGCGGCGTTGGACTGACTGTAGACTTAAAAAGTATACCAATCAAGCAGGAAACCGTGGAAATTTGTACGTATTTTGACTGCAATCCATATGAACTTCTGGCAGGCGGAAGTCTGTTAATCACAATAAATAACGGCTGGGAACTGGTACGTACTTTGCACAGCCAAGGGATTGTAGCGGCGGTGATCGGCAAAATTACCGAGGGAAATGACCGCATTATCCAAAATGAGGAGGAGATGCGGTTTCTGGAATCGTCTGTACAGGATGCGTTGTATTCTTACAACGATGCGTTTAGACAATGCATATAGGGGCTGTCACATTAAGGAAAATAGACACAAAATATTATAATGCTGTAATGCGTTTAGACCATATCTTGTATAATCAAAACTTATTGCGACAGCCTCATTTTGATAATTCATTTAAAATGGAGGAAATAATTTATGAGAGAAAAAATATTGTCAATTATCGAAAAAAACAGCAGAATTGATTTGCGGGAACTTGCAATCCTTTTAGGAGAGCAGGAAACCGATGTCATTAATGAGATGGAACAGATGGAAAAAGAAGGAATTATCTGCGGATATCATACATTGATAGACTGGGAAAAGACGAATGTTGAAAAGGTGAACGCATTAATCGAAGTGCGTGTAACGCCGCAGCGCGGGCATGGCTTTGACAGTATTGCGGAGCGCATTTACAAATATCCGGAGGTTCATGCAGTGTACTTAATTTCCGGCGGCTATGATTTGCTGGTAAGCCTTGAAGGAAAATCATTGAAAGAAGTTTCTAATTTTGTTTCTGATAAACTTTCAACGTTAGAGTCCGTGTTAAGCACAGCAACACATTTTATTTTGAAAAAATATAAAGATCATGGGACGATTTTAGACCGCAAAGAGGTTGATGAAAGGATACAGGTGACGCCATGAGAAATCCATTATCGAAAACCATTGTAGATATTAAACCGTCCGGTATTCGCAAATTTTTTGACATTGTCAGCGAGATGAAGGATGCAATTTCGCTTGGCGTGGGCGAGCCGGATTTTGAAACGCCGTGGCATATCCGTGACGAGGGCATTTATTCTCTGGAGAGAGGGCGTACATTTTATACTTCCAATGCAGGACTTATGGAACTGCGCGAGGAAATCAGCAAGTATTTAAAGCGCAGATACCAGCTTGATTACAATGCAAAAACAGAGATGCTTGTAACGGTCGGCGGTTCTGAGGCGATCGATATTGCGCTGCGTGCAATGGTGGATGCCGGTGATGAGGTGTTGATTCCGCAGCCAAGTTATGTATCCTATGAGCCATGCGCTGTTTTAGCTGGCGCAAAACCTGTGATTATTGAGTTAAAGCATGAGAACCAGTTCCGCCTTACCGCACAGGAACTTGAGGAAGCCATTACCGATAAAACCAAAATATTAATCCTGCCGTTTCCGAATAACCCGACTGGCGCAATTATGGAGCGCGATGATTTAGAAGCGATTGCGGAAGTGATTCAAAAGCATGATTTATTTGTGATTTCCGATGAGATTTATTCTGAACTTTGCTATACAGAAAATCATGTTTCCATTGCAAATATATCTGGTATGTGGGAGCGGACGATTTTCATTAACGGATTCTCAAAATCCCATGCAATGACAGGCTGGCGGCTTGGATATGCCTGCGGGCCTGTAGAGATAATCGAACAAATGTACAAGATTCATCAATTCTGCATTATGTGTGCGCCGACTACTTCTCAGTATGCAGCAATTGATGCGCTTAAAAACGGGGATGAAGATGTGCAGATGATGCGTGAAGCTTATAATCAAAGACGTCGTTATCTTGTTCATGTATTTCACGAAATGCAGTTGGAATGTTTTGAACCGTTTGGGGCATTTTACATATTTCCATGCATCAAAGAATTTGGAATGACAAGCGACGAATTTGCTTCCCGCTTTTTGCAGGAGGAAAAAGTTGCCGTCGTTCCTGGAACAGCGTTCGGGGACAGCGGAGAAGGATTTATTCGTATTTCTTATGCCTATTCGTTGGAAAAATTAAAAATTGCGATTGGCAGGCTGGAACATTTTGTAACAAAACTGCGTGCGGAAAAAAATACACGCTAGAGTAGTGCCAATGATGCAAGTAAGAAAGGGGAAAATTTCCGGGATGCATATTGTATTATACCAGCCTGAAATTCCAGCAAATACTGGAAATATTGGCAGAACTTGTGTGGCAACAAATACAGTGCTGCATTTAATAGAGCCGTTGGGCTTCCGTCTGACTGGCAAAGAACTGCGCCGTGCCGGAATGGATTATTGGGAACATTTGGATGTGCGGCGGTATATGAACGTTGCGGAATTTTTGGAGAAAAACTTCGCAGCAAATACAAAGGCGAAATTGTGGATGGCAACGACAAAAGCGCAAAAGGTGTATACGCAGGCGGATTTTGGCAGTGAAGATTTTATTATGTTTGGCAAAGAAAGCGCAGGAATCCCGGAAGAACTGCTTGTCGATTACCAAGACACTTGTATCCGGATTCCCATGCTTGACAAAATCAGAAGCCTAAACCTTGCCAACAGCGTCAGCATTGTACTCTATGAAGCGCTCCGCCAGCAGAACTTCGCCGGAATGCAGGTGTCGGGAGAACTGCATCGGCTGGAATGGGGAGAAGCGTGTGCCGAATCTCCAATTTAGCACGTAAAAAGCATCCAGTTTATACCATGAAAAAATAACCAAAATCTTTTATACTAAAATGAATACATAGTATTTTTATGAGATTGATAGGAAAGGAAGAGAAACATATGTACTATATCGGCATAGACCTTGGCACTTCGGCGGTGAAGCTTTTGTTAATGGAAGGGAACGGAAAAATTGTAAATATTGTATCAAAGGAGTATCCGCTGTTTTTTCCACAGCCGGGTTGGAGTGAGCAGAAACCAGAAGATTGGTGGGAATCCGTAAAAGAAGGGCTGAAAGAACTGACGGAGGGCTTTGATAAAACACAGGTAGCAGGTATAAGTTTCGGTGGGCAGATGCATGGGCTTGTGATCCTGGATAAAGATGATAGGGTTATTCGGCCTGCAATTCTTTGGAATGATGGCAGAACACAGGAGGAAACGGATTATCTTAACAATGTAATCGGTAAGGAAAAATTATCAAAGTACACGGCAAATATTGCATTTACAGGTTTCACAGCTCCCAAAATTTTATGGGTAAAAAATAAAGAGCCGGAGAATTTTGCACGGATTGAGAAAATTATGCTGCCAAAGGATTATATCGCCTATCAATTGACAGGAAGTTTCTGTACAGATGTATCGGATGCTTCTGGGATGCTGCTTTTTGATGTGGAGAATAAATGTTGGTCAACAGAAATGCTGGAAATCTGCGGTGTAAAAGCGTCGCAGATGGCAAAAGTCTTCGAAAGCTATGAAGTAGTTGGTACGCTGAAGGCAGATATTGCGGCGGAGTTAGGATTGCCGGAAGCAGTAAAAGTAGCGGCAGGCGCAGGCGATAACGCAGCGGCAGCAGTAGGCACTGGCACAGTCGGGAATGCAATGTGCAATATTTCGCTGGGGACAAGTGGCACAATCTTTATTTCCAGTGAGCGTTTCGGCGTGGATAAGCATAATGCGCTGCATTCTTTTGCACATGCAGACGGAAAGTTTCATTTAATGGGCTGTATGTTAAGCGCTGCTTCCTGCAATAAATGGTGGATGGAAGAAATTCTGCAGACAACGGATTTTAGTGCGCAACAGGCGGCGATTACAGATGAGAAGCTTGGCAAGAATCATGTATATTTTTTGCCTTATCTAATGGGAGAACGCTCACCACACAATGATGCAAATGCAAGAGGAACATTTATCGGTTTAACAATGGATTCTACCCGCGCCGATATGTATCAGGCAGTTTTGGAGGGGGTGGCATTTGCAATCCGTGATTCCTTTGAGGTGGCAAAAAGTCTTGGAATTGAGATAAAAGCTTCCAAAATCTGTGGCGGTGGCGCTAAAAGCCCACTGTGGAGAAAGATTATTGCAAATGTGCTGAATATCCGCCTTGATATTATTGAAAGCGAGGAGGGCCCTGGATATGGCGGCGCTATGCTGGCAGCAGTGGCTTGCGGCGAATATGCATCTGTTGAGGAGGCAGCCGCTAAGCTTGTAAAAGTGGTGGACAGCGTAGACCCGACAGCAGAGCTTGCGGCACGCTATGAAGAACGCTATCAGAAATTTGGGCAGATTTATCCCACAGTAAAAGACCTGTTTCCCAAAATTTCATAATGAAACATGAAAAATTTGTGCGGCTTATGCACCGCTTCAGCGGCATATTTCCATGCACGGATCTGCGCATAAAAAGGGGCTGTCGGAGAATGCAGTTTACCCACAATATATTGTTGCTTATATCAATAATCCATGCAATATATTGGGTGTATCGCATGATTACCCGACAGCTCCTTTTATGTGCGTTCAATTCTATAAAAAATCCATAAAATCATAGCAATCTTGCTAGGGTTGTGATAAGATTTTTAAAGTAAACTTAGTATATATTAAAGGAAGGAGCTATTGGAAAATGCAGTTTGTCGACGAAATATTGGGCGAATATGCTCTTTTTTTGCCGAATATGCTCTTTTTGGTGTAGATTATGAAAAATAAGACAGATAGAAGTTATATTATGGCGTTGGATCAGGGGACAACTAGTTCGCGCTGTATTCTTTTTGACAAAGCGGGAAGTATTGTAAGTATGGCGCAGAAAGAGTTTGAACAGATTTATCCCAAAGCGGGCTGGGTAGAGCATAATCCTATGGAAATCTGGTCAAGCCAGTTGGCAGTTGCAATTGAAGCAATGGCGAAAGTAGGCGCAGATGCAGGCATGATTGCGGCGCTTGGCATCACGAATCAGCGAGAAACGGCAATTGTATGGGACAAGAGTACTGGAGAACCGATTTGCCCTGCTATTTGCTGGCAGTGTCATAGAACAGCAGATCAGATAGAGCAGATAAAAAAGCAGGGTTTTGATACCATTATTCGTCAGAAAACGGGTTTAATTCCCGATGCGTATTTTAGTGCAACCAAAATTGTATGGATTTTAGATCATATTGAGGGTGCACGGCAGCGTGCAGAAGCTGGTGAACTGGCGTTTGGAACTGTGGATACGTGGCTTATCTGGAATTTAACAAAAGGGCGTATTTTTGTGACCGATTACACCAATGCGTCGCGTACAATGCTCTTTAATATCCATGAAAAATGCTGGGATGAGGAATTATTGCAGCGATTTCGGATTCCGCGTGCAATGCTTGCCGAAGTAAAACCGTCAAGCTGTGTCTATGGCAGAACAGACGCAGGAATATTTGGCAGTGAGATTACGATTGCAGGTGCAGCAGGGGATCAGCAGGCGGCATTGTTTGGACAGTGTTGTTTTGGTCAGGGAGATGTTAAGAACACATATGGGACAGGCTGTTTTCTGTTAATGAATACAGGCAGACAGGCAGTCGTGTCAAAACATGGGCTTCTGACCACGATTGCAGCCAGCGATACGGACGAAGTGGCGTATGCGCTGGAGGGAAGTGTATTTGTGGCAGGAGCAGCGATACAGTGGCTTCGCGATGAAATGCGTATGATACGCAGCGCTGCGCAGTCACAAGACTATGCAAAAGCAGTGCCAGATACAAATGGCGTTTATGTAGTGCCGGCATTTACAGGATTGGGAGCGCCGTACTGGAATCAGTATTGCCGTGGAATGGTAGTCGGTATTACAAGAGGGTGCAGTAAGGAGCATTTTATCCGTGCAACAATAGAATCCTTGGCATATCAGACAAACAGTGTCCTTTCGGCAATGGAAAATGACACAGGGGTAACAATAAATGAACTGCGTGTTGACGGCGGTGCCAGTGCAAACGATTTTCTTATGCAGTTTCAGGCGGATATTCTAAATGGAACCGTACTCCGTCCTAGCTGTATTGAAACCACAGCGCTAGGCGCAGCATACCTTGCGGGGCTGGCGGCAGGTTATTGGAAAGATAAGGATGAAATCCGTGCACATTGGCAGCTTTCCAGGAAATTTATGCCCACAATGGAGGAAGCACAGCGCAAAAAATGCCTGCGCGGCTGGGAGAAAGCAGTGAAATGTGCCTTAATGTGGCAGGATGAAGATTCGTAATTGAAAATGAAGGAACGAAACAATAAAAATGGAAATGGAAGAAAATAATGGAACAATATCGCGCAATGTTGGAACAAATGAATCAAATGCCAGCTTTTATCCCATGGCTTGGAATTACAGTGTTGGAAATGAAAGCAGGTTATTGTAAGGGGGAGATGCTGGTTCGCAGTGAGTTGAATAATCCTTTAGGCATGGTGCACGGTGGTGTTATTTTCTCCTTGGCGGATACAGTCGGCGGACTTGCAGTGATTGCACATGACTGCCATGAAAATTTAGTTACACTTAGCAGTAATATCAATTATCTGCGTCCAGCAATTCATACGCCGAAGTTAATTGCAGAAGCACGGGCTGTAAAGCATGGCAGCAAAGTTGCTGTGTATACAGTGGATATTATGGATGCCGAGGGTGTTTTAATCGCAAGCACAACAACAAGTTATTTTATGAGGTCATAAATGGGGGTTGGTTACCTTAGGGCAAAGTTCTAGACTGAACTGTAATGCAGCTTCTTGTTACTTTTCACACCCACGCCAAAGTAGTGGGAATTATGCGCCAAAATGCTTGCACTTTAGCATTTTGTGCGCAAAATCTGTTATAATTCACACCTCAATAACCTATAAGTTGATAAAAACTGGCGTGGGTGTGAATTGTAACGGCTTCTTTATAAGTCACTTGCATCGATTAGTTTTTGATTGACGGAAAGCGTATTCTGTCATAAAATAGAGATAGCGATAAAACCGTTCCTCTAGGAAATTGGGATGAAAGGATAGACAAATGGAGAAGAAAGAAGAAATTCACCAGAGTCGGATTTCAAGTAAGGTACGCGGCGGCTTTTTTACGTATCGTGCTGGTGGAGAGAATGAATTAATATATGTAAACAAAGGGGTAATATCATTGTATGGCTGCAAAACGGAGGAAGAATTTCGGGAATATACAGGAAATTCTTTTCGTGGAATGGTGCATCCTGATGACTTCCCGCGTGTAGAGGCAAGCATTGAACGACAGATTTCACAGAACGAAGATGAGCAGGATTATGTTGAGTATCGAATTATCCGCAAAGATGGGATTGTCTGTTATGTCGAGGACTTTGGGCATTTAGTGTACAGTGGGGACGAAGACGATATTTTTTATGTGTATATCAATGAAATTACAGAGAGTGTTTTAGTAATGGAGGGCACGCTCCAAAACAACGGTCCGGAGGAAAGACGGGTATTAATGGATGTGCTGGCAAGCACTGTACATGAGTACCGCGAGATCTATTATGTGGATTTGCAAAATGATTATCTACGTATGATTTTTCCTGACTATTGTGATATTGTGGAGGATGGAAATTATACAAAGACTATGCAGTGGCACTTTGACAGTGGGAAAATCATCAGTCAAGGTGAGGAGCGTACCAAAAAGATAAAGGGCTTCCTTCATCTGGATAATGTTATAAAAGCGCTCGAGGACAAGGATACCGTTGAAATGAAGTATAAGCGTAAAGCAGCAGATGGCACGGACGAGTGGTGTCTGACTACTTTTGTGGCTCGGGAGCGAATTGGCGGAATGCCTAGAACAGCAGTTTTGACTATTCGTAGAATTGAAGATTTAATCCGCAATGAAATGGTTTTAAAGGAGGCGCTAGTGCAGGCGCAGTATGCGAACAAGGCAAAAAGTACCTTTCTTTCCAATATGTCCCACGATATGCGTACACCAATGAACGCGATTCTAGGTTTTGCATCACTTGCAGAAACAAATATTGATAACAAGAGCAGAGTAATGGATTATCTTAAAAAAATTCAATCCTCCAGTAATCATTTATTAAGTCTAATAAACGATATCCTAGATATGAGCCATATTGAAAGCGGCAAAGTGGTAATCCAAGAGAAAGCGTGCAATATTTCTGAGCGGATGCATGGAATGATGCATTTGATACTTCCACAGATTCAAGCAAAGCAGTTGGATTTTTCTATTAAAGCAGAGGAAATACGCAATGAGGATGTTTATACCGACCCGCTTCGTATTGAACAGGCATTTATCAATGTTTTAAGCAATGCGATTAAGTTCACTGCGCCGGGCGGAGCGGTAACAGTGATTTTTCGGCAGTTGGAATGTGACAAACAAGGGTACGGTACATATGAATTTGTTGTGCAGGACACAGGAATTGGAATGTCGGAGGGGTTTATCAAGCATATTTTTGAGCCGTTTGAGCGGGAAAGCACATCAACAATCAGTGGACAGCAGGGAACAGGGCTTGGCATGACGATAACTAAGAGCATTGTTGATATGATGGACGGCAAAATTAACGTGGAGAGTACGCCAGGAAAGGGCAGTACCGTTACAATACAAATGACTTTTAAGCTTCAGGAAAACGAAAAGGAAACGGAAAACGTTGTAATTCGAGAATTGGAAGGGCAGCGGGTGCTGGTGGTAGATGATGATTTCTCTGTTTGCTGCAATGTGACAAGAATGCTTGAAGAACTGGGAATGCGCTCCGAGTGGACGCTTAGCGGCAAGGAAGCGCTGTATCGTGCACAGTTGGCAATAGATAAGAAAGATCCTTTTGCAACATATATTGTGAACTGGAAAATGCCAACAGCAGATGGTGTGGAAGTTGTGCGGGGAATCCGTGAAATTGCAGGTGATACAGCACCAGCGATAGTATTAAGCACTTATGACTGGGGAGAAATTGAGGAGGAAGCGAAAGCAGCAGGCGTAACAGCTTTTTGCAGCAAGCCCTTGTTTTTGTCGGATTTAAAGAATGTAATGATTCATGCCAACCGCGTTACTACTTCACAGGAAGTATCTATGGAAGATGTGCGCAGTTTTATGGGAAGCCGGATACTGGTTGTGGAGGATAATGACTTAAATCGTGAAATTGCGGTGGAATTTCTCCAAGAAGCCGGTTTTCAGGTAGAAACAGCAGCGGATGGTACCTTTGCTGTTGATATGGTGAAAGAATCAGAGGAAGGCTACTATGATGCCATTTTAATGGATATTCAAATGCCGATTATGGATGGTTATGTGGCAACACAGACAATTCGCAGTCTGCCAAGGAAAGATACTGTAAATCTGCCTATTATTGCCCTGTCAGCAAATGCCTTTGAAGAGGATCGTGAACGCGCGGTAAAAAGCGGCATGAATGCATATCTTGCAAAGCCGTTAGATGAAGATTTAATGTTTGGTACATTGGAGAAGTATATTGCATTACATAGAGAAATACATTAATGAACTACAGAAATTAATTAGAAATTGTTAAGAAAAGGAAAGAGGATATCAATATGATATCCTCTTTCCCAAAAACGATAATCTATCAGAAATCATGACGTAAGCTAATTCTTTACAATAACGGTACCATCTTCTGTTGTTGTGACATTTTGGTTTGCGTTTTGATTCGCTCCATTTTGCTGATTAGATGTATTCTGCGTTGTAGTATTATCCTCTGTCTTAGGATTTGTCAGCTTATCAAACTTATCAAGCACTGCATCATATGTTCTCTGCGAAATATCCGGAAGCTTACCGCCCCAAGTTTTCTCAGCCTTTTTATAACCTTTTAAGAAAGCGTCACGCATTTTCTCTAATTGTTTGGGATCATTGCCAGCAAGTGCTGTTGCAAATTCTACAATACGGTCGGATGTTTTTTCTACGCCCCAGTATCCGTTTTCAGAAATATCTTCCTGGGCTTTTTTCTTTGTTTCAGCGTCAACGGTAAACTGTCCTTTGGCAAGATACTGCCACATATTGTTTGCCTGACCAAAAGCATTTGTCTGCTTTGAGAGCATGTCATTTACTAAATCGGCAAGTTGTGATTGGCGTTTTTCCTGATCTGCTTTTAATTGTGCAACAATAGTTTTTCTGTCATCTGCAGAAAGCGCTCTCTTGTCATAAACGGCAGCAGTCGTTTCTTGTTTCTTGTTTTCGATGGTAGCGGTGTCCTGTGAAGTCACATCAGAAGCTGCGCTATTGGTATTGGAGGCAGCGGCATTGCTATTATTGACAGATGTATTTTTGTCTTTCTCCTTTGTCGCTGCAACGGTTGTGTAAGAATCACTAACATTTGAATTAGAAATAGCACTTGTACTCATATGGTATCCCTTCCCTTTCTTAAAATAAAGCGTAATATAAACCTTCCGTGGTATGCAATATCATTTTGCAGTTTATGTATGTACAAATAATGTTACTTTTTACACCCACGCCAAAGGAGTGGGAATTATGCGCCAAAATGCTTGCTTATAGTATTTTGGATGCAAAGTCTGTTATAATTTGCATTATCACTTTTGGTAGTTAGGCAAAATAATATTCTTTACCTATATATCGGAGTAGTTTTGGAAAAACTTAACATAAAATTGAAAAAATTTGAAAAAATATTTCTAAGCCGGAAAAATTGCTTGAAACCGGAAAAATAGTGCAAAAATCGATGAAAGTAAGTTGACGAAACGCCAAGAATTGTATATAATCGTTTTAAATTGTACGAAAAAAAATACACGTTAATAAAGAAGGACTATGCGGAATGGAAAAGTTAAATTACAAAGCAAGGGCGAAAATAAATCTGGCACTAGATGTGTGCCGCCGTCTGGAAAATGGGTATCATGAAATTAAGACAGTAATGCAGTCG
The DNA here is from genome assembly GCA_009774395.1 of Lachnospiraceae bacterium. GTDB lineage: Bacteria > Bacillota > Clostridia > Lachnospirales > Lachnospiraceae > COE1. The sequence goes on along the minus strand of VSNQ01000025.1, from coordinate 10,179 downwards.
GTAAATATCTATGATGAATTGGAATTTAAGCGCCGTAGGGATCCAGATATTATTTTGTCCGTGGACAGCCGTTATGAATTGGGGGATTTGGGTAATAACCTGATTTTTCGGGCAGCAAAGTTTATGAAAGAATATTACGGGATTCGGCAGGGGATAGAAATTCATTTAAAGAAAACGATACCAGTTGCAGCAGGTATGGCTGGAGGTAGTGCAGATGCAGCAGCTACTATGCTTGCTATGAATGAAATGTTTGCGCTGAAACTAGATAAGGAGGAATTGATGCGGCAAGGACTGCGTTTGGGGGCAGATATTCCGTTTTGCATTCTGGGCGGGACAGCGCTTGCAGAAGGGGTAGGAGAGAAGCTGACGCCGCTTCCAGCACCGCCGCGTGCATCGCTTCTTGTAGTCAAGCCCCCGATTATGGTTTCCACGAAAAGAGTTTATGAAACGCTCCGTGTGAATCAAATTGCAAAACATCCAGATATTGATGGTATGATGGCGGCATTGGAACAAGGCGATATAGAGCGGGTTGCCAATTATTTGGAGAATGTTATGGAAGCTGTTACAGTGAAAGAGAATAGCATTATTGCAGAAATTAAGACAATGATGACCCAACAGGGAGCATATAATGCCTTGATGAGTGGAAGCGGGCCAAGTGTGTTTGGTATTTTTGCAAAAGAGGAGGAAGCGCAGGCGGCGGCAAAGCATATTCGCAGTGCGCTAAAAGCAAAGAAAATGGCTTCACAGGTTTTTGTAACAGAGTTCTACAATCCCTTTTAGGGATCCCTAAAGGGGGCTTAAACCAGGAAAATACAGTATACATTGATAAATGGAGGATTGAAATGAGCATGATAAATGATGAGGAATATTTACCGCTGCGAGATGTGGTGTTTAATACGCTGCGTCAGGAAATCCTGACAGGAAAACTCAAACCCGGCGAACGGCTGATGGAAATTCATCTTGCCAATAAGCTGGGGGTTAGCCGCACTCCTATCCGAGAGGCAATACGAAAGCTAGAGTTAGAGGGGCTTGTTATTATGATTCCGCGGCGCGGTGCAGAGGTGGCGCAGATAACATGGAAGAACTTAAAAGATGTGCTGGAAGTCAGGCGTGCGCTGGATGTACTTGCAATTGAACTTGCCTGCGATCGGATGACGGAGGAGGAACTGCGAGCATTAAATGAGGCATGTGACAATTTTAGAGCAGCGACAAAGACACAAGATACCAGAAAAATAGCGGAGGCAGATGTGGCGTTGCATGATATTATTGTGGTGTCTACACAAAACGATCGTCTGATTCAATTGGTAAACAATCTTTCCGAACAAATGTACCGTTATCGCTTTGAATATTTAAAGGACGCTACCCAGCATGATATGCTGGTTCAAGAACACAAAGAAATGTATAACAGTATATTAAATAAAGATAGAGCGGCAGCGGCGGCAGTTGGCTGCAAACATATTGATAATCAAGAAAAGGCAATTATACAGCAGCTACAATTGGAACAGGGAAATGTGAAAAAATAAGACAATAAAATAATTTGTATATTTCGCAGTAATCATGCCCATACTGATTTTAAGGAACAGTTAATAAATTGAGGCTGTCGCAATAAGCTTTGATGATACAAGATATTGCATAAAATACAGCATGGTATTATGCTATCTTGTATAAATTTTCCTTAATGCGATACCCCCAATTCTTTAACATTGTCTAACAGTAATAATTTGAAAGGGGTATGGGGACATGATAAAATCAGTATGGCTGCAAACAATAAAAAAAGTCGCAATGGTATTGGGGGTTGTGCTTTGGGTAGGTGCTTTAAGTCCTGAAATATTTGTAAAATTTGGCGGCGGTTGTATTTTGGATGAGGATGGCAATGCGCTTACCCAAGAGGAAGCAGACGCTTTTATGCAGTCTTATTTTCTCAATAAAGATAGTGATAAGGAAACAGAAACGAATAAAATAACGTATAAAATTGCGTTGGCGGAACTGTTTCAATGGTAAGCCAAAGGCAATGGATTAGGGGGAAATGAATAATGAATAAGGATGTGCTGGTTGGCATACGAGGGTTGCAATTTGCCGAAACGGATATTAAAGAAGCGTCAACAGACGAGGATTTGGAAAAAATCGAAACAATTTGCCCAGGGGAATATTATTTTCGCAACAATGCGCATTTTATTCTATACGAGGAAAGGTTTGAAGGCTTTGATGAGCCCGTAAAAAATGTTCTAAAGCTTAGGGAGAAAGAGTTTTCCCTGTTAAAAAAAGGAATGATTAATGTACATATGGTCTTTTCTGAGGGAAAGAAAACGCTGACAGAATATGCTACGCCGTTTGGAACAATTTTGTTGGCGCTGGATACATATAGTATTGGCATAGAACAGGGGGACGACCACTTGGATATTACGATTTGCTATGGAATGGAAGCCAATTATCAATTTATAGCAGATTGCAATATTTCGATTAAAATAAGGGAAACGAATAAAATAAAAGAAGCTAAGGAACAGGGTTAATGTTCCTTGGCAACTTTTGTTTGATTTTTATGCAATTTTTCATATAAATATTATAATATAAATGGTTTATTGCATTGGTTCCTGCGGGTTGTTGCGTCGGATTTCGTCAAGTAAATGTTTCATACGGCGTTCCATTTCGGACAGTTCCGCAGAATATTTCTTAAAATCGCTGGCAGTTTCCTCGGGGGTTTCGCTTTTATAACAAATACGGTGCTCCATACTAGCCCAAAAGTCCATTGAAAGAGTACGAAATTGAATCTCAACAGGATAATACTGCATTCCTTCAATACGATAAACTGGTACGCCAAGTACCATATGATAACTTTTGTATCCACTTGACTTGGGATAGTGGATGTAGTCGCTTTCCTTTAAAATCAATAGATCTGTCTGCGTTTTTACCAGTGATAAAATACTAAAAATATCTTCGATAAAATAGCAGATTACGCGTATGCCGGCAATATCTGTCAGGTTATCTTTTGCGGCAAATGCAGTAACGGGCAGGTTGCGGAAGGCGAGTTTTTTTTCGATGCTCTTTCGGCTTTTAATGCGGGCTTGGATATTGTGAATAGGATAATCCCGATATTTTTTCCGATAATCCTCATTTAAGCCCTTCATGCGCACTTCAAGGCGTGTCATTGCTTCACGGTATGGTTCTACAAGCTGGTCATATTCCTCTTGCGGAATACGCTCACGGTCGTTTTTTGTCGCAGGAACAAATGTCACTGACGCCACAGGAGGTTGTGGTTCGGACATCATTTTCATTTCTTTTATTAACTCATTTTGAATTTCATTAATTTTTGCGATCAAAGTCCTTACCTCTTATTACTACTACTATTTACAAAAATCCGTTATCGGATTTCTTCGTTTGGAAGTATCTGTTGGGAATAACTTAGAATCAACTTCCTATATCTTTACTATAATCCAAATGCTATACGAAAGCAATGAAAAATATGTAAAATTAACAAAAAAATGTTAGTTTGGCAAAAATAGTGTTATAATGGAATGGTACAAAGGTACCATATTCTAAAAGATTGTATTAGGAGGAATGAAAAATGTTAATGGATACGATTTATTACACGGTGGAAAGGCTCGACGGTGACTACGCTTATCTACAAAAAGAAGACGAACCACAAGCCGAACTAAAGTGTGTAGCACGGGCATTGCTTCCCGCGGAAATTGTGGAAGGGTCGCGGCTGCTCTATGAGATGATGGAGTACCGCATAATATAGTATATGGGCAGGGAACAAAGTGTGTAATTTGGAAAGTTCCCTGTTTTTATACTTACGAACGATTAGATTTTCCTTTCTGCACAGAATGTATTGTCCGCTTATACAATATGGGCGGTGCAGAAATTGGAAAATCTTAACGGGCGTTAATATATGTGCACACGGGCACTCAAAGAAAAGTTGTCAGCATAGATGACGAGTACCCGGCGCACAAGCAAGAGAGAAGGTTATTTTTCTGCTCGAATGTACACATTATTTTTTCTTTAAATGGTTTGCGAGATAGATAAGAACATCTAAATCTTCATTATTTAGTTCTTTTGCGGAAATAAATAGCTGGTGCAGCTTAATGGTTTCTGTATCATTTACGTCAAAAAATTCTTTTGGTGTTATATCCAAGTATTCACAAATATAGAGAAACTCAGACATAGAGGGCAGTGCTTTGCCAGAGGAAATGCTTTGAATATAGCTTTTGCTGTGCCCTAAGTCTAGGCTCATTTTGTATTCTGAGATGTTTTTTTGGATGCGCAGTTCTGTAATTCGTTCACGGATAAACTTTTCATTCATAGTGCTATACCTCTTTTTGTATAGCATATACCGATTAAATTTGTAATATTACTAATTTAATCGGTAATTTATCTTGACATTATACCGATATATTCGGTATAATAGGGAACTGAAAATAATGGTTTGGTATCAAATAAGGTAATAAAATCCATATAGTAAAAGGATTATGTAGGAAAGGCTGCACAATGAAAACACACTTAAAAGAAATTTTTGAATATCGTGATATGGTAAACAGCCTTGTGCGGCGGGATTTAAGAGGAAAGTACAAAGGTTCTGTGCTGGGCTTTTTGTGGACGTTTATCAATCCCTTGTGTCAGATTGTTGTATACACCATTGTATTTTCGATTATTATCCGCAGCGAATTGGAGCAGTTTTATGTATATATGATTACGGGGATGGTGCCGTGGCTGTTTTTTGATATGGCGCTGCGCCAAGGAACAGGCTGTGTGCGCTATCAGGGTGAAATGGTTAAGAAAATATATTTTCCGCGTGAAATTCTGCCAATTGCCTGCGTAACCTCCAATTTTATCAATATGCTGTTCTGCTTTGTTATTGTATTTTTGGTAATTGCTGTTTCTGGTGTGGGTATTTGTATGGCGGCGCTTGTATGGCTGCCGCTTGTAATGGGCATTGAATATCTGTTAGCACTGGGATTTTCGCTGCTGGTGGCAGCAGGAACTGTGTACCTCAAGGATTTGGAGCATATTGTTACCGTTTTCTTAATGGCATGGATTTATCTTACCCCGATTATGTATCCAATAAACATAATTCCGGAAAATATTTTATGGATTTTCCGTGTCAATCCTATGACAGCAGTAATTGGGGCGTATCATACGATTTTATATTGGAAAACGGCACCCGATTTATCCGAATTACTATATGCGTTTTTATTCGGTATAGTGCTGGTAATAATTGGTGAAGCTGTTTTTGTGAGATTAAGCGATAATTTTGCGGAGGAGCTGTGATGACACAGGAGTATGTAATAAATGTCAGCAATGTGACAAAGCAGTTTAAAGCGTATGCAGATAAAGGAACTATGTTAAAAGAACGTGTAATATTTGCAAAACGCAATCAATATGAAATTCGAGAGATATTAAGAGGAATTTCCTTTCAGATTCCAAAAGGTCAAGCAGTAGGGCTGATCGGAAAAAACGGCTGCGGAAAAAGTACGATTTTAAAGATGCTGACAAGAATTTTAAAACCAAACAGCGGAGAGGTTTTCGTACAAGGCAGAGTGTCGAGCCTGATTGAATTGGGTGCGGGGTTTCATCCGGATATGAGCGGACGTGAAAATATTTACATAAACGCAACGATTTTTGGGCTAAAAAAAGAGGAGATTACAATGCGTTTGCCAGAAATTATCCGTTTTTCAGAATTGGAGGAGTTTATTGACAATCCAGTGCGGACTTATTCTTCTGGTATGTATATGCGGCTTGCATTTGCTGTGGCAATCAATGTCAATGCGGAGGTTTTGCTTATTGATGAAATACTTGCGGTTGGGGATGCCGGATTTCAGAAAAAATGCTTTCAAAGGCTGCGTGAAATTAAAGAACAAGGTACGACAATTGTTATTGTATCTCATTCAATGGAACAAATGTATGGAATTTGTGACCGCTTGATATGGATTGAAGACGGTTTGATAAAAGAAGACGGTTTGCCCAAGCCGGTGGCAATGCATTATCTTGATTTTATGGAAGATGAACGGCTGATAAAATTAAACAAGGAAAGCCGCGAGCAGTTTCAGGATGAACGTAGGCATTCGATTTTAGCGCTTACCACAAATGTCCATCCAGATGCAAGAAGGGACGGGACACAGGAAGTCTATTTTACGAAAATTCGGCTGTTTAACAAACAAAATCAAGAGTGCCAAAACTTTGATACGGGTGATAAAGTAATTTTGAAAATGGCGTATAAAAGTAACTTAGTACACCCGCGTGTTAATTTTAATATGGATTTTGTAAAAGACAATTGGCAGTATTGTTATGGCTGCTGCTTTGCCAAGGCAGGCGATGAACTGCCGATTTTGCAGGGGTGCGGCGAGGTATCGCTTGTAATTGATGCGTTAATGCTGCTGCCGGGAAAGTACTATCTGGATGTCGGTATTAATGGAGCAGCAGGAGAACTCTATGACAATGTAAGAAATATTATGCAGATAACTGTGCGGGATTATGCGCATGATGAGTTTGGACCATGTACATTTGCGCATCAATGGAGAATGTGAAAAACGGAGGATTAAGATGGAAATACAGAAAATACTGTTTCCGCAGGTAGGACGGTGTACGGATAGGGAAATGTACTTTCGGCTGGAAAAATCTGGTTTTGGCAGCAATCAGATGCTGTTTTATGATAACGAAAAGCAGACAATCTTATTCCGCACAGGCGAAAAAGTTTGGTTTGATACATATTTTAATGGATTTTCCATTGAAAAATGGAAAAAGTATACAATTCTTGACAATTTAACTTTAAAACTGGAATTGTCGGGAAAATTTAAAGTGATACTGCTCAATAAAGAGAAAGTGCACAATGAAGTGTTTGAAAAAATTATCTGTGCTGCAACAATCGAAACGGATACCCGTAAAACTTGTGAATTCTCATTCGCAGATGGTAATGCACGGGGAATGTATACTTTTGGCTTGGAAGCATTAAGCGACGACAGTATATTTTACGGCGGCGCTTATTGCAGCAGCGTTCCCAAGCAAGCGCTGCGGGATATTAAAATCGGAATCGGAATCTGCACATTCCGCCGAGAGGAATTTGTCAAAAAAAATCTAAAAATCCTAAAAGAGTCTATATTGGAAAATAAAGCGTCGCCTCTGTATCGCCATATGGAGGTCTTTATAGCGGATAACGGCAGAACATTGGAGTCTGGGGAACTGCTGACACCGGAAATACATATTTACCCTAACCGCAACGTGGGCGGTGCAGGCGGATTTACAAGGGACTTAATTGAGATTATGGAAAACAATAATACATTCCATATTACTCATGTGCTGTTAATGGATGATGATATTGTAATTGAGCCGGAAGCGCTGGTTAAGACTTACACCCTATTAACGCTGCTAAAAGACACCTATATAGACGCTTTTATCGGCGGTGCAATGCTGCGGCTGGACAGGCAGTATATTCAAGTGGAATCTGGTGCAGTGTGGGACGCAGGCTATCTCGACCCGCTTAAAATGAACTTGGATTTAAGACAGTGCGAAGCGTGTCTGTACAATGAAACAGAAGAATTTTCAGAGTATAACGCATGGTGGTATTGCTGCTTTCCGGTAGAAATTGTTACGCCGGATAATCTTCCGCTGCCAATTTTTATCCGTGGGGACGATTTGGAGTATGGTTTGCGCAATATGAAACACTTGATATTAATGAATGGCATCTGTGTATGGCATGAACCGTTTGAAAACAAATATTCGTCCTACTTGGAATACTATATTATCCGCAACCTTTTAATTGACAATGCGTTTCACTATCCAGAGTATGGCGTAAAACAGTTAAACCGTATGTTATTTAAACATTGTATACAAGAAATTATGTTTTACCGCTACAAAAATGTAGACTTGTATTTTCAGGGAATAAAGGACTTTCTAAAGGGGCCGGAATGGTTAATGCAGCAGGACGGCGAAACACTGCATCAGCAGGTAATGGCAGCAGGATATAAAGGAGAAAGCCTTGACAAGCTGGATATGCGGTTTAACTATCCGGAATATTGCAAAAGTTTTACAATGCAGCATACGACAGAATCAAAAATAAAGCGGAATCTAACGTTTAATGGATTGTTTTTAAAGGCAAAAGGAGAAGGTATTGTTCAAATGGCAGCACCCAAAACCGTACAGTTTTACCGAAAAAAGCGTGTGATGCATTATGATGCGGCAGGGAAGAAAGCGTTTATCACAGAACGAGAGCGGTGGACTTCGGTGAAGTATGTGCTGCGGACGATTGGGATGATGCTTACGGTTTGCGTGCAGTTAAAAGGAGTGCAGAAGAAGTATCGCACGGAGGGGATGCAGTTGAGAACTTTGGCGTTTTGGAGAGAGTATTTAGGGTTGTGAGAAAATGGCAAAAGGGCTGCTTAATAGGTGAGAACAAGTGAAAAGAAAACGAAATATTATATTAACATTTATAATTCCTATCATTGTATTAATGGAAGTTTATTGTTTTCAAGGAATATTTGTTACTGGTGAAAAAAGCATATTTTTTTCTGATTTAAGTAATATTTATGCAGATGTCCTAATGGGATTAAAAAACAAAATTTTGTCAGGAGATGGCATTATATATAATTGGAATATGGGAGGCGGTATTAATTTTCTTCCATTAATATTTGGCAATCTTTCTAGTGTACTAAATATTTGTGTGTTTATTTTGCCAGATAACTTATTTCAGGAAACGGTATTATTGCTGCAGTTGGTACGAATAGGACTGGCAGGGATAAGTATATATCTTTATTTATCATATCATTACGAAAAAGATAATGTGATGATGGTAGGGATTGCGGCTGCTTATTCGTTATCTGCATATATGGTATGTTTTATTCAGCATGTTATGTGGTTCGATGCCATTGCGTTATTACCCATTGTGTAATGTATACAGAAAAAATGTTAAAACGTACAAATTTAATTGATATAAGATTTGTGATCGTGTTAGCATTTACTTTTTGGTCTAGCTTTTACTTGGGATATATGATTTCAATTTTTTTATTTTTATATTCCATAGGAATTGTCCTGAATGAAGTAAAAGAAATAAAGAATATATGCCAAAAATTAATAAAGGTAATATTAAATGGTATAATGGCGGCTGGCGTATCAGCAGTATTTTTAATACCAATTGCCATTTCTTTAACAACTAATTCAGGAGGATTTGTAAGCCTTAAACTGTATTTAAGATGTATTTTTACAGATATAATGTATTCTTTTTATCTTGGCAATTTTGACACATATCTGCCAAATGGAAGACCTATGTTATATTGTGGTATTTTTTCAATAATTTTACTTTTTGTGTATTTAAAAAGTAAAGAAACTGTAAAAAGAGAAAAAATTATTGATACTATAATACTTTTAATATTGTTATTATCAATTGAAATTGCGCCTATTTATTTTGCATGGCATATGTTTGATAATCCAGATTGGTTTGAAGTTCGCTTTTCATTTATTATTATTTTCTTTTTATTGACTTTGATATATAAGGCTTTGGATAAAATTAAAGTCATAGAACAAAAAGATATTATTATCGGCGGAATTATAACAGCAGTTATTTTATACTTTTGCATAAAAATATATAACGATTTAAACGGTTATGTTATTTTGGCTAATTATCTATTTATTGTTGGATATTCTGTATTAGGGAAATTTTTCTTTGGTGATAATCGGAAGTGCAAGTGTATTATATTGACTATTGTAATTGCGGAACTTTGCATTAATGCAAATGTGGTAACGAAAGAAATGTTTGGTGCAGAACCAACAGAAAATTGTAAATATTATAATGAAAATTTGAAGCAAAATAAAGAAATTGTATCTTATATAGAACATATAGATTCAGGGTTTTACCGAATGGAGAAGGATTACTACAGACGTGAAAATGATTTATTGGCAGCAGGAGGGAAAGGAATATCAATATTTGCATCTTCTTATAATAAAGAATTTCATAATATGCTTGGAAGATTTGGGATAACTTCAACAGATAAATTAATTCGATATGAAGGAAGTACATTGGTAACGGATGCATTACTGGGAATAAAGTATCTATGCAGTCAATGGGGATATTATTCAGATTATAATTATTTAGACGAGATGTATGGTAAAAAAATATTTCTACCTGTGCGGTTAGATTTTATAACTATACCACAAAATTAGGCGCACAGATCCAATGAATCCGTTTCTGTTTTG
>VSNQ01000249.1 GCA_009774395.1 Lachnospiraceae bacterium | reverse complement strand
ACAGGATTAAAGACAGTCGTAACAGCAATCGGAGCAGGCGTTGGAGTATGGGGCGTCATCAATCTTCTTGAGGGATACGGAAATGATAATCCGGGCGCAAATGCGCAGGTGTCGTAAAGTAACACACTAATAAATGCAGGCAGCCATACCTCTATTCCGTATAAAATGGCGTATGTGGCATTTCAGATATGTGGTTTAGAAGCATTGTAGGAACTGAAAACAATATTCCACAATTTGAAAGGATAAGAGGTAAATGGGCATGGAAAAAAAGGTATACATCACAGAGGAAGAACGGGAGAAGTGCCGCAAAGTGATTGATGCGTTTGCGGAACTGTACGAAATAGAAGATGAAGATATGCTAGTGGTTGATGTTGGCAGATATGGGTTTGTTAAATTGCAGTGCTATACACCGTCATATGGCTTTGAAGAACTTGATACCTATACAGACAGTAACAGCTTATTTGAGGGACTTTGGGGCGAATGGCTCAATCTGAATGTGTTTTTACTTGCTAGGGAAATGCGGTTAGATGAGGTTCTCTATGAGGAAATATTTGACCACTTGCCAAAAGAAAAACAGTCGGAACTTATCGGGAGAAAAGCAGACTTTGCGAAAAAGGCGGGTATAACTTCGTAAAATGAATTTTACAGAAAGAAAACGCACTGTGTAGAGGGCAAAAAAAGATTAGAATGGCTCTGTGTATGGGATAATATGCAGAGCTTTTCTTGACCAGCAAAATATTTGTGATCGAGATAGAAAGACAGAATGAATGAGATGGATTCCGTAGGCGTAGGCATTGTGGAAATGTCGTATAACTGCCTGTTTTATGGAGTTGTGGGTAACTATGTTTGCAGGACGTGGGAAAGCTGTACTTTGCTTTTCCATGTGCTGTAAACATAGTTATCCATGACGGAATAGGCAGTTATGCACATTTCCATGATGCGTTTTCAAGGAAACACAAGGCGGAATTGTCGCATAGGGTACTGGATAAACTGCAAAATATAACAGATGAGGAATTTGCTAACCTTAATTTGGAAGTAGCTGAATAATAGAATGAAAATGTGTAATGGCGGGGGGTTGTTCCTGCCATTTTTTGTGGAAAATGGTAACAATAAAACCTGATGAGTATCTGGTACTGCCTGTTATTCCGTTAATTATTTAATTGTGAAATTCAAAAGGAACAACTTGACAGGGCGTACTTAATTGAATATAATGTACTTATTCAAGAAGTACATTATAGAACAAAAGGAGGGTTGTTGTGGAAATCATAATTAGCAGTAATACGAGCAAACCTATATATGAGCAGATAACTTCACAGATAAAAGCCATGATTATGAGCGGCGAATTACAGACTGGCGATCCTATTCCCTCTATGAGAGCGTTGGCAAAGTCCATTCATGTAAGTGTCATTACTGTTCAAAAAGCATATGAAGATTTGCAGCGAGATGGTTTTATCGAAACAACAGTTGGTCGTGGCAGTTTTGTATCGGCACAGAATAAGGACTTTTATCAAGAGGAACAACAACGGTTAGCAGAAGATCATTTACAAGAGGCTGCTGACATTGGACGAACAAGCGGAATACCTTTAGAAAAATTGATTGAACTTTTAACGATGTTTTATCAGGAGGAGGAATAACTATGGATGCTATTTTACAGGTAGAAAATTTGACAAAGCAATACCCAGATTTTACATTAGACCATGTTTCATTTTCTGTACCTAAAGGTACTATCATGGGGCTAATTGGAGAGAATGGGGCGGGAAAAAGCACAACAATCAATGCAATCCTTGACCTTATCAATAAAGATGATGGTACAGTAGCTTTTTGGGGGCAGGAATTATCTTCATCGAAGCAGATTAAAGAGAATATCGGTGTTGTATTTGATGGCATCAATTTTTATGAAACACTGACTCCCGCAAAAGTTGGGAAAATTTCAAGTGCAGCATATAAACAGTGGGATGAGCATTTATATAAAGAGTATTTAAAACGCTTCCAGCTTCCTGTGGATAAAGAAATTAAAACGCTGTCCAAAGGCATGAAAATGAAATTGTGCATTGCCGTTGCCCTTTCCCATAAACCTAAACTGTTGATTTTGGATGAAGCTACCAGCGGTCTTGATCCAGTAATGCGGGATGATATTCTCGATATTTTTCTGGAATTTGTGCAGGACGCAAATCATTCCATTATGATGTCCTCTCATATCTCAACCGACTTAGAGAAAGTTGCCGATTACATTACCTTTATTCATCAAGGCAAAGTCATTTTCAGTAAAAGAAAAGATGAATTGCGTTATCATTACGGTATTATTCGGTGCGGTGCAGCAGTTTTCGATCAGATTGATAAAGAAGATGTCCTTGCCTATCGTAAGGAAGATTATCAGTGGAATGTGCTTGTTGCTGAAAAGGAAAAAGCTAAAAGAAAATATAAAAATGCAGTAGTGGATGATGCAACGATTGATGATATTCTGCTG
>VSNQ01000248.1 GCA_009774395.1 Lachnospiraceae bacterium | reverse complement strand
ACTCTCCCGGTGTGAGATGACAGTTAAGCGTTCCCTGAACGAACTGGAAAATGCCGGACTGATTATGCGGGTAAGGCAGCGGGGATTTGCGGAGCAAAATCGCATATACATTCTCATACCGAAAATATAATCAGGTATTCCAAAAAGTGGTGAATAGATGTATAATAAATTCGAAGACGAATGCACTATCAATTCCAGTTTGACATACTGGAAAATCGGGATTTTGGAGAGGGGAAAGTATGAAAGCAGATGTCATTAAAAAATATTTTCAATCTTGGATAGATAAGGATATTGAGATTGTAAAGCAGACTTTTTCTGAAAATGCTTTGTATAGTGAATGCTATGGTCCGGAATATCATGGCTTATCACAAATTGTAACGTGGTTTGAAGATTGGAATAATAAAGGACAAGTATTGGAATGGACAATTAAACGGATATTGGAACAAAACCAAACGTTAATTGTTGAATGGTACTTCAAATGCAATTATGATGGCAGGGTAGATGGCTTTGATGGTGTTACAATAGCAGATTTTGATAATGATATGAAGATATCAAAATTATGTGAATTTCAGTCGAAAGCAGAACACTACTATCCATATGAATCATGATACAATTTCCAGTTTGACATACTCGAAGGCAGTGGCAAAATAAATATTGTACATAATACTTTCATTTTGCTGCGTCAATACATTACCACAAGAAAACGGTTGGACAGCTTCTTCAGGTAATAATACTACGGTTGGAAAAGAGCCTATATACAGGCAGGAAAATACCAAACGACAAATATGTGCAAAAAAAGACAGGTTTTAAATACAGATTTATAGTAGACTATTTATAAAAGCTGAAAGCGGAGAAGGTATTGACAAAACTATTAGGGAGGATATTGGTTATGCAGGAAGAAGTTATCAGGTTTTACAGACAGACAAGCTGTTTTACAGACTTAGGATATTACAGGGATTTTGCGGTAAACTTAACAGATGATATCCAAGAATTGTGTTTGTTGCAGAGATATCAAATCATTCATCCGGTGGCAATCATGAGTCAGAGAGGCGTAAAGGATACATTTCACGGCGATATGACAAAGATTCCCACAGACCGATTGTTGTTTGAAAACGAAAGATATCAGACAGCGGTTTCCATTTTTGCGGAATTGTTACGGCGGGAACCGGAGTACTCTATAGAGAGAAAAATAGAGAATAAGCTGCATCTTTGCTGTCGGGAACAGGCAATCCTGTTGGCGGCGATTCTGAAAGCAAAAGGCATGGCAGCCCGGGTAAGAAGCGGATTTGCGGGATATATTTCCAAGGACGGCATCAACCACGACCACTGGATTACGGAATATTATGACCGGGAGAAGGAAAGATGGGTATTGACAGATGCTGACTGCTGCTGTGAGAATGTTGATTTTGATATTTATGATATTCCAAGAGAACGCTTTATCTTCGGCGCGCAGGCTTATCTGGGTCTGCGGGAGAGGAGATATCGAAAAGAGGAGTTCCACTATGCTTCCGTTCCTCCGACACTCGGCATGAAAGCGGCGCTTCGGGTACTTTTTTATGATTTCCACAGCCTGATGAATGACGAGATATTCTTCTGGCATGTGCCGGCTTATCTGGCGAAAAAAGATATGGAACCTTCGACTGAAGAGTATGAGAAACTGGATGAACTGGCGAAGCTTCTGCTGAATCCGAACCAGAATCATGAAGCATTGTGCGATGTGTGGAAGAATGAGAACCATTACCGGATTGTGTCGGGGGGCTTTAATTAGTGCCTGCTGATTAAGCAGATATTTGCAACTTCCAGCAATTTAGTGTTTTCAAGAGCTGGCAGATATTTTGATAACAAAATATAACCCCTTATATTTCCCTTAAAAATCTTCAAATTACAATCGGGATTAGTGAGGATAAGAAATGGATTTTAAAAATTTATTGCCAGCAAAAAACCGTGATGAGTTACGGCAACGGCTTTTGGAAAATTACAATAAAGAAGATGAATGTTGGGTAGTTGTAAAACGTGGACACCCAGTTGATAATGGGACATTTTGGTATATAGACGCAGTAGAAGAAGCAATGTGTTTTGGGCGGATTGATAGCACTGCAAAAAAATGGATAATGGCATTACCGCACAAAGATTAGCCCCAAGACATAAAGGCAGTTTATGTTCTGAATTAAACAAAGAGCGTTGTCGCAGAATGGAGCGATTAGGACGTATGACAGACGCAGGCAGAGCAGTTTTGCCGGATATGTCAGAACAAGAATTTGTGATTGACAGCACTATTTTAGAAGCGTTGCAGGCTGATGAAATGATTTGGGAGAGTTTTCAGAAATTTCCGTCATTATATCAGAGGGTAAGAATTGATACCATTCAGATAAAGAAAAAACAGCCTGAATTATTCAAAAGCTGTTTACAGAAACTGTTAGATAATACAAAAGCTAATGTTAATAAATCATTTCAACACAAATATTTTGGGCAGTGGCATCATAAAAGCGCCGCTGCTTTTTCGTTGTAAAATTAAATATAATCCAGGACAGACAAGACAGCCAGTTATCGAAAAACTTTCAGTAAAA
>VSNQ01000247.1 GCA_009774395.1 Lachnospiraceae bacterium | reverse complement strand
CTCCGCTACACTTGGCGGTAAATACCCGTGGCTAGACTTTCACTAGCTAGATTAGTGCCATGCTCGGCACACAAGAAGATAATCGCAGGCGTAGCGGGGCTACGTCAAGATTATCTGATGCCGCAGATGGACATTTAGACAAGTCAAATTGATGAGTTATTTATTGACAGTTCCTTACACTTCATACTTTTCTACAATATTTGAAATAGTATTATCCTATTTTTTAATCAAAGCACTACTTAACTTTTCCACTATTCACAATATCCTCTGGTTCAAAATCAAACCTAATTTTAAAATCAGGCCATCCGCCTTTAGTATCACCTTTATACCCCAGATTTTTACCTTTAACATTAATATCTACAAAAAAATCCGCGCCTTTTGCGCCAGTTAAAGGTCTTATTCTATCTTTACCAACTGGTTTTAAAGATGTATATGTAGCACTTAATCCCCAACCTGATATTTCAGAATCATACTTAAATCCATTCTTTTTAAACTCCTTATATTCTTTTTTCGAACAATATCTTCTCACCACATCAGGAGCATTTTCTGCACGTGGATATTTGTTCTTTACCCCATACTTTTTCCTGTTTCCTTCTTATTAGTAAAATAACCATTATAAGCAATACTATCATATTTTTTAGTAATTAACTTACCATATTCCTTGTCTTTTTCTCCGCTATCACCGCTAAAAAATCAGTTGCATAGCCCACTATGCGCCCGATTTTTTAGCGGCGCTATCAAAGAAAAATCCTGCGGACTATCAGTAAGTTATTTCGTGACAGTTCTTAAGTCAAATCATAAGATGTAAAACCTAATTTATTCAATAGTAACTGTAAACTATGAAAGTCCTTTTCATTTTTCCTTTTACCCAATATTCCCCTTTTGTTAAAAAGAACTTTTACCTTATTTTCAGAATAGAACATAAAATATGGAATCTTTGCTAAACAATCTCTTTCCGCAACACAACAAGATTGCTCTCTTTTAATCTTCCGTTCTGCACACCACCCACTTCTACATTCTTCGAATAGCAATTCATATCCATCCCTAAACATTATACCCGCTTTTGTTATCTTTTGAATATCTTTATAACTATATTCTTTCATAAGCCATCTCCTAATTAGAGTAATTTTCTATTTTAATTGGCAGTTCCTTTAATCCCGTTTTTATAGCTGCCATCCATCTATGATGACCATTTACCATTTCATACCCCCCCATCAGCTAGTTTTTGCACTATAATTGGCTCAGATATTTTACCTGTTTGATTTATCTCTTTAATATATTTTGAGACTGCTGACCAACATGGACCAATATTAGGTTTAGAAAAATCATCCATTGGATTAGGATGTAATTCATTTATATCTGCCTTTCTTTTCGTTATACGTTCCCAAAGACTAGCTCTCTGATATTTACCAGATGTATTGCCGCCATCTCCGGCAATTTCACCTTGGTTTTTACATCCAAATCCGCTTGGATCAGAATATATTACTGGATTATTCCAACAGTATGCATACAGATTTAGTCCATCTCCCTGATACACGTCTTCCTGTGTAAATCGTCCTACTATCGGATTATAGTATCTTGCACGCAGATAATACTGTTCTGTCTGTTGGTCATACTGTTGTCCTGTGTAACGGATTCGATTGGGAAGTTCTTCAATTGCTTCTAGTCCATTTCCGAATGCATCATATTGGTACTGATTTTTGATTTCTCCGTTTCTGTTTGTAATCAGTGCTGTATTTAATTGTTCGTCCTGATGATAATAATACGTTTTTTGATTTCTTTGGAGTGCTTCAATTCCTGCGCCTAGTTGATAGCTGGTTTCTTCTTTGGATTGTTTGTTTTCTTCTCCTTTCTCATACAGCAACTCTCCATTGTGATAAATAAAACGAGTACGTTTTCCGTTTTCTATCAGGTCATAGCGCAAGCCTTCTGCATCATATTTGTTTTCTTGGATTCTTCCGTCTTCTGTTTCTATTCTTGTTTGCTGATGTCTGTTGTTGTATGTAAATTTGCGGATTCCGGACGAAGTTTTCTCTTTTACTATACCACCCTGTTTGTCATATGTAAAATAATTTATTCCTTCGGTATTTTCTTCTTTAAGAAGCTGATTTTTCTGATTGTAATGGTATCTGGTTTCTTTATCACCGTTTGTTTTTCTGATTCGGTTTCCAGCAGCATCATACATATAGTGAACGGATGCGCCGTTACGTCGTTCTTCCAGTAACTGCCCTCTAATATCATATTGATAGCGAATATCCATTACAGAGGGTTGTAATGCGCTGCTTCCTTCTGTGATATTTCCCATTACAGAGGGTTGTAATGCGCTGCTTCCCTCGGTGCTACTTCCCATTATAGCAGATTGTAATGCACTGCCTCCGGCTGTTATTCCTTGTGTTCCTACTTTTGCTGTGCGGTTTCCGTTGCCGTCATATTGATAAGTAAAGGATAACAATACTGCATCCTTTGTTTTTGTTTCCAGTTGGCTTATATTTCCGTTACAGTCGTATGCATATGTGGTTTTTATGCCGTTTCCGTATTGGATATTTTCGATGCGGTCGAGTGGGTCATATGTATA
>VSNQ01000246.1 GCA_009774395.1 Lachnospiraceae bacterium | reverse complement strand
ACACTTGGCGGTAAATACCCGTGGCTAGACTTTCACTAGCTAGATTAGTGCCATGCTCGGCACACAAGAAAAAAGCATCCAATTTATGAATGCTTTAATACTCTGAACCATCAGGAAATCTAAAACAAGATATATATTCGGCTCCTAACGCTTTCCCTATTTCGTCTAACTCTTTTCTTGTAAATTTTCCTGTCTTCATTCTGTTAGAAAATGATTGTGGACTCATTCCAACTTTTTTAGCTATTTCTGCAAGTGTTATATCCCCATGTATTGCCGCTGTTTTAATTTGCTCTTGTATAGTAATATGTATCGCCCCCTATGCTATTCTTTCTACTGATTCAGGTAAACTATATAAAGTATCCAGATCAATATCTATACATTCGCTTTCGTTTCTATCTCCTACAATATCCCATGCAAGAGTATCATTTAGTATAGTGCATGATTCCATAAAAATGTTAATATCACTTATCTTAGAAAATATTTCTGTGTGTATAAATGGTTTTACATCATACAAAACAATTTTTCCATCAGAAAAATAAACAGACACCGTAAAGTCTTCATATGGTATTACTTGCACTATTTCCGGAAAATATTCCATAAATACACCCCCTAAATTAACGGATTAATTCTATTTAACGTCTTTCCAGCTTTTGACAATTCCCAATTCTGCATTAGTTCATCCTGATGTATTATAGTCCAAGCAAGAATTAATTTTAATTGCTTACTAGGGAATCCACCTTTTATAACACTTCCCTTTATTATATCTACAATTACTTTATTTCCATTATATTCTGCATGAAAATGTGGTGGATTATGATCATCATAATACATTGTAACTTTTATTCCATAAAATAATGATATTTCTGGCATTTTTATACACTCCTTTTTTTGCTTGTTACCAATATTATACCAGATTTCACGACTTTTTCAAGCCATTTATCCACACTATAAAGGATACCATGTTTTAATGATACTCTTTTACTATGGATAAAATATCCCTTTCATTGTGTTCTAATGTTCTATATATGTATAATTCATTGCGATTTTCCACGCTTCACAGCCTGCATACTTAACAAGCCTACTTGCAAGATTAGCTTTTATATAATTTTTAGGACATCCCCAAAACGAATCTACAATTGATAATACTTTTCTGTCGCTTTCTGTAAAATTTCCTATTGATTTTATTCTTTCTTTAAGTTCTACAATATTAAACATATTTTTCTCCCTTCAAATAATTGTTCTATGGAAATTAATAAGTAACTCTTAATTCATATTTGTTCATATCTAAAACAACATTTTCATTATCTGTTATATATTTATCAGTAATAAGTATGAAGCTGTCACCATTTCTTTCGATGGCTTTAATATTCCAGACAGTATCATAAATCTTTTTGAAATTACTACTTTTTAAAAAGATTTCTACAATCATTTCTATATACCTCCCAGTTTTATATTCTTCTTATTTTTATTACTAATCCATGCCCACAAAAGAGACTTTTCAAGGGTTATAGCTACATTGTTTACAATGGTTTACCAGCTTTCCTCATCGCTTCATGTTTGATTCAATTTTTGTAGGTATGATAAATAATAAAACTATGTAATTGAGGGTTGCGCTTTCATCGGGTTTAGTGGCGCTCCCACCGCTCAGGCTCCCTCGTTCCCGCTTATTTGTTTTCGCTGCCCTTTATGACAGCCTAGGAAGTATCTAGTCCCTTTAGACCCCTTAAGATCGCCTAGTGTTATTCATTATGTTCGCTCCCTGCCTGCGTTTTCTTGTCCTCCGTTCTATGTAGGCTGACGGACGTAGAAACTTTTCGCTGATTTCTCATTGCGTGTATAATCTGTTTTCTTGCGGGAGATATACAGGCTCCCGAATGTCAGCACAATTATAAAGGCATTGCCGATCTTGAGCCATTGAAAGTTTAACGCTCTTATCTTGCGTCATATTTTTACTTCCTTCTTTATACGTGCAATCTTTCAAATATGAAAAAGCTTGTGTCACGGGTTATCACTTTTCCTTGCGCCTGGTATATGCAACTTATTACCACATGGGTAGCCCTCACAGGTTGTAATACTTATTTTTCTATTTCTTCGCTTACATCACATTCCTTTTTTAAAAAGCAGTTGACCGCTTTTAATTAATGGAAAGAGGATGTCAAATACTTGACACCCTCTAAAAAACAATGTATTATAGTTCTGCATCTATGTACTCATCTGCTTCTTTTTCGGTCGGGAAACTGCAAAGAAGCTTATAAGTACTTTTTTCATATACACATGTACATGAATCATACACAATTTTATACATTGTATCACCTCCTCGTATAATAAGTTTGTAAGCAAGAAAAACAACTTACAGACTTATTCTTTTTTATGTATAAATGGTAAGGACATCTAAGAGGAACTCCCCTCATCCCGATTCCCATCTATACAGTTGATAGTTACATTTCAATATAGGTAGATCCTGTGGTATGATATCAGGCAGAGTCTGATGTCCGAAGGCACTGCTGTTCCTCCTTTCAGCCGGCTTAGTCCGAGACTGCTCCGAAAGCATTCAGCCTGGCACATACGGCACATTCCGCTGACACAGAATTTTCATCCCCAGCCGTTAGCCCCAGCAAG
>VSNQ01000245.1 GCA_009774395.1 Lachnospiraceae bacterium | reverse complement strand
CGCCGTCTGCTCCTGTCACGCCATGCGTTGATAGCCGCAAAGCGTATGACGGTCTTGCAATAGCCATTGAAAGTATATATGATATGTTCCTTGTATGCTTCTGTGCAAGGCATAAATGATTCCCCCTTTCTCCCACATGGGGCGGTGCATGGTTTACGGTTGCATATTTATCATTCAGCTAAAAAAGGATTTGTGACGCTGCGCTTTCTTCCTCTTCATATTTTGCATAATCAAGATTCCTTGATGGATAATCATGGGCATATTTTTTCAGGCGTTCTAATATAATATCATTCACAACAATATCCCCGCATTTTTCACATTGTTTTGCCGGAACATTTGTTGCTTTCCGCATGGTTCCGTGTATTTCAATGTCGATATTAGTGATGATGGAAACTTTTTTGCCGCCACACTTTTTGCACTTACTGAAAAACATATTTTGCCTCCTCACATTGAATTATTGTTTCTTATTTTCGTTTAAGATAAAGAACAACAGCAATTCGATACGAAATGAATTGAATCATACTGCCTGCCGCTATACCTCCAAGCGTTAAAATGATTGTGTGCGACTGCAAACTTTTTACAATTCCAGACAATGCGGATACAAAAGAAGGAATTAACACGAATGCCATTACTGCTACAAAAGAAATCAAAGACCACATTTTGGCTTTGGTGTAGCCCATTTTGAAATATAAGGGCATTTGTATTCCCGTTATTGCAGAAAAAACCAAAAAAGATAAACTGAATCCAAACATGATATCTTGTATACTAATCGCTGCGTTTCGATAAAACGCAAAGCCAAAATATAGGGCAATAACCGCCAAAAAAGTGATAAGATAGTTTACATACATAAAAATATATCGTCCAAGAACAATATCATTTAAACCAACGGAGACAGAACCATATAGGTGGTCAAGGTTGTTTTTTTCCTGTATGGCAAAAATGCTGGAAGCCTGCAATGCTACGAACCATGCGCCCGTAATACATAACACAGTAACAGAGGAACCCATAAATCCAAACATCAAAACGGCTGCTGCCAACGACAAATATGAAAATAGCTGTGATTTCATCGTGAAAAAATCCAGTTTTGCGACTTTCATAGAAGCTCTCATTTCTTTATACCTCCTTTGCTCATACAAATTATAATATCATCAATCGTGGCAGTATCAAGAATACAATGCCCGTATTGAGCTGCTTCATTTGCGGTAATAAGCCCCTCAAATCCCATATTTGTTTTACGCAATCCGGCAATATTTTTTTCAAGCTCCGGCGTGAGGTCTTGTGGTCTGCCTTTGACAAGCCGATAACTGTTTATCAAATCCTCCATACTGCCCGTAAAAATCATATTGCCCTGATTGATAAACGTAATGTAATCGGCAACCTGCTCCAAATCAGAAGTAATATGCGTTGAGAATAAAACACTCCGTTCCCCATCTTTTATATAGTCTTGCAGAATTTCTAAAAACTCGTCACGGGTAACAGGGTCAAGCCCGCTTGTTGGTTCGTCCAATATAAGCAGCTTTGCATTATGTGAAAAGGCACAGGCAAGCATTAGTTTCATCTGCATACCACGTGATAAGTCGCCAACTTTTTTATTTTGTGGCAGACAAAAACGTCTTATCATATCGTCAAACGTATTGTGCCGCCAATCGTCATAGAAAATAGAAATCGCCTTTTCTGTATCCCTTACTGTCCAACTGTCAACATAAAACATATGGTCAAATACAACACCGATTTCCTGTTTTACCGCCTTTTCGTGAAGTACATTATCTTTGCCAAAAACCAGGATTTCTCCCTCATTCTTTTCAAGCATATTAAGAATAAGCCGTATCGTTGTTGTTTTTCCAGCGCCATTTGAACCAACCAGTCCCATAATGTAACCTTGCGGCAAAGTAAAACTGATATGATTGAGTCTAAACCCTTGAAAGTTCTTGCTTACACCTTTTAATTCCAAACATTTTTTAGTCATGGTCTACCTCCAATAAAAGTTTTAACAAACTGACAATTTCATCATCAGACATAGGGATGCGCCCGGCTGCCAGTATTGCGTTGTTAAGGTTTTTTTCTACTTCTTTGATTAGCTGCTCTCTAATTAAGTTTGAGCCGCTTGACATCACAAAGAAGCCTTTACCTTGACGGCTTGTAATAAAACCCTCCTGTTCCAATTCGTTGTAGGCTCGTGTAGTGGTTAGCACACTTATTTTTAAATCTCTTGCCAGTTGCCGAAGCGAAGGAAGCGTTTCATTTTCTGCAAGTTCCCCTGTTAAGATTTGTTCTTTTACCTGTTCCTTTATCTGCGCATAAATCGGCAAATCAGAACTATTTGATATTACAATATGCAAGCAATCACCTCTCTTCAACTGTATATTAAAAAACATATACAGTATATCCAGAAATATCAGTCATGTCAATAGGATAAAAATAACTTTTATAGAGTTTTGCATATTTCAAAGAACATTACGACTAAAACAGGTTTTATATAAATTTGTTGATAGGGAAATATCAAAGAAAGAATGAGGGGAGTTCCGTAGTAGTCGGCATTGTGGGAATGTGTATAACTGGCTGTCTTATGGAATTGTGGGTAACTCTGTTTGCAGGACGTGGGAAAGCTGCACTTTAGCTTT
>VSNQ01000244.1 GCA_009774395.1 Lachnospiraceae bacterium | reverse complement strand
GGTACTTATTATACAAAATGATGTGGGAAACAAACATAGTCCAACTGTTATCTGTGCGGCGATTACTTCTAAGATGAACAAGGCAAACTTACCTACGCATATTGAGCTGAATGCCGGCAATCATGATATGGTGAAGGATTCTGTGATTTTGCTGGAACAGTTAAGAACGATTGACAAGAAACGCTTAAAGGATAAGGTGTGTCATTTGGATACGCCGATTATGCAGCGCGTAAACAGAGCCTTGCAAATCAGTCTTGAGCTTGATACATAGGGCTTTGGATATTGACGTTTTGGAATAGAAATGATATATTTAGAAGGTGTAGCCTGTGTTGGAGCAGATTGCACCTTCGTTTGGTATATGGTTGTTCTTGCAAAAATAGTATTTGTGGTACAAGTATCAAACATTGCAGGCTTATAATAATAAGCGAAAGGACAAAGGAGAGAAAGTTTCATGGACGACGGCGGGGCTTCGGCCTGTAGTATGATTTTATTTTTTTTACTACTATTTATTGAGGCAGTGTTATCAGGATTTGGTAGAGCCATTTATCTTATGAATGATAAGGAGATAGCACGCAAAGCGGAGGAGGAAAACGATCGCAAATCGCTTTTGCTGAATCGTATTATTGTACATTCGACAATTTATGTCAATTCGATTCAAATGATAACCACCTTGATAGAATTAGTAATGGGCTGCTTTTTCTTGCCAAGATGGGCAGCACAGTTTCGGGCATGGTTTTTGGAATGGTCGCTATTTCAAGGGGTAAGCGAAACCGTGTCGGGCGTGCTTGCGCTGGTAGTTGCGACAGTTTGTTTAATGTATATTTTGCTTACTTTTAGCATTCTGTTGCCGCGGAAATTGGCGCAGAAGCATCCGGATGTTTGGGCATATCGGTTTATTGGTTATATACAGTTTTTGCGCACTGTATTGTACCCGTTAACAGGAATTGTTGCCATTTCTGCAAATGCTTTTCTGCGACTGTTAGGATTTCGGACGATTGAAGAACAGGCAGATGTTACAGAAGAAGAAATTATTTCTATGGTCAATGAGGGTCATGAGCAAGGCGTGCTGGAAGCCGGAGAGGTGGAGATGATCACCAATATTTTCGAATTCGGCGACAAAGAAGCGAGCGATATTATGACGCATAGAAATAATATTACAGCGATTGACAGTACAATGCCGTTTAAGGATGCGTTGCACTTTATGCTGAAAGAGAGCAACAGCCGCTACCCTGTATATGAGGAAAACCTTGACCATATTATTGGTGTGCTTTATTTAAAGGATGCTATGCGGTTTCATACCTCAGACGAAAGTTTAAATGCGGCGGTGGGGAGTGTTAAGGGGTTGATACGTGAAGCAGTCTATGTGCCGGAAACGAAAAATATTGATGCACTATTCCGCAGTATGCAGTCTGAGAAAAATCAAATGGTCATTGTAATAGACGAATACGGGCAAACGTCAGGACTTGTTACAATGGAGGATATTCTTGAGGAGATTGTTGGGAATATTATGGATGAGTATGATGCTGAGGAAACACATATTCGGATAAGAGGTGAAAACGAATATGTTATTGAAGGCATGACGAAGCTTGCTGACTTGGAGGAGCGTTTTGGGATTCACTTTGAGGAATCGGAGTTTGAAACGCTTAACGGTTATTTAATATCCATAATTGACCGTATACCGGATGAGGGCGAACGAATTGAAGTGCGGATAGACGGATATCTATTTCAAATTGTAAAAGTTGAAAAAAATGTAATACAGACGGTTCTTGTTACAAAACTTCCGAAAGAGGAACTTATAACAAAGCAGGAAGAAGGATAAAGATAATGCTTTTTGGCAGCCTTGTAATGTAATTATATATAAGTGCAGCAAAGAAAATAAAAATATAGAAAAAGATAAAGGAGAATCCAATATGTCAGGACATTCAAAATTTGCAAACATTAAACACAAAAAAGAGAAAAATGATGCAGCGAAAGGAAAGATTTTTACAATTATCGGCCGTGAAATCGCAGTCGCAGTAAAAGAGGGCGGGCCCGATCCTGCCAATAATTTTAAGTTGGCGCAGGTAGTGGCAAAAGCGAAAGCCAACAATATGCCAAACGATACCATAGATCGCGGCATTAAGAAGGCAGCAGGTGACGGCAATGCAGTGAATTATGAGCGAGTTACATATGAGGGATATGGGCCAAATGGTATAGCAATTATCGTAGAAGCCCTTACTGACAATAAAAACCGCACAGCAGCAAATGTACGAAGCGCCTTTACGAAAGGAAATGGTAGTATTGGTACACAAGGCTGCGTATCGTTTATGTTTGATGAAAAAGGGCAAATTATTATTGATAAGGAAGAATGTGAACTAAGTGCCGATGATTTAATGATGATTGCCTTAGATGCAGGTGCCGAGGACTTTTCGGAGGAGGAGGACAGCTATGAAATCCTTACAGCCCCCGACGATTTTGATGCA
The DNA here is from genome assembly GCA_009774395.1 of Lachnospiraceae bacterium. Taxonomy (GTDB): domain Bacteria; phylum Bacillota; class Clostridia; order Lachnospirales; family Lachnospiraceae; genus COE1. The sequence continues at coordinate 203 of VSNQ01000244.1, read as the reverse complement.
GTATACAAGGCATTAGAGGAGAAAAAAATTACAATGGCAAGTGCTGAGGTAACAATGATTCCCCAAAATTATGTGGAATTAACCGATGAAACTGCTATTAAGAATCTAAACAGGACGCTCGATATGCTTGACGAAGATGATGATGTACAGGCAGTATATCATAATTGGGAGGAGTAAGGGCTTAATAACAATGAACTCTATTA
>VSNQ01000243.1 GCA_009774395.1 Lachnospiraceae bacterium | reverse complement strand
CTATATTACTGTTACTTTCTATTTTGTTACTTTCTATTCTGTTGCTTTCTATTTTGTTACTTTCTATTCTGTTGCTTTCTATTTTGTTGCTTTCTATATTATAATTGTTTTGCATTGTGTTGTCTAAACGATTGCTTTCTTGCTCTGATTGGTTATTCTCTATAATAGCGGCTGGCTCTGGTTTCCTTTTCGCCTTGTGCAGTTTTTTGTCTTTTGCAGGATTATGCATATCCAGAAGGTTTAGTCTAAGCGCATTTGTCACAACGCAGAAACTTGACAGGCTCATTGCTGCTGCGCCAAACATCGGATTTAATAACCAGCCGAAGATTGGATACCAAACGCCTGCTGCCAGCGGGATTCCAATTACATTATAGAAAAATGCCCAGAATAAATTTTCATAAATATTGCGCAGTGTCCCTCGGCTTAGGCGGATCGCTGCGGGAACGTCGCTTAATCTGCTTTTCATTAATACAACATCTGCGGCATCAATGGCAATATCCGTCCCTGCGCCAATGGCAATACCAATATCGGCTCTTGTCAGTGCTGGTGCATCGTTAATGCCATCGCCAACCATAGCAACTTTCCCTTTATCCTTTAAGGCACGGATTACGCTTTCTTTGCCGTCAGGCAGTACACCAGCGATTACTTCATCAACGCCAGCCTGTGCGCCGATTGCCTTTGCTGTCCGCTCATTATCACCTGTCAGCATTACAACACGAATCCCCATATTTTGCAATTCCTTTACTGCGCCTGGACTGTCCTCTTTTATCACGTCCGCAACAGCGATTATTCCCACAAGCTGATGATTTCGTGCAAAAAATAGCGGTGTTTTTCCTTGTTCCGATAGCTGCTGTGAGCGGTTTAGAAATTCCTTGGATATCTCCGCTTTTGTACGGATAAAAGCGGCATTTCCGCCGTATAGAATATCTTTTCCCTGTTTTGCCGTTAAACCATTTCCAGCGAGTGCCGCAAAATCTGTCACTTCCTGCGCTGTTATTCCCTTTTCCTTGGCATATTCCAAAACAGCTTTTGCCAAAGGATGCTCACTTTTTTGTTCCAATGCGTAGGCAAACGTTATGAGTTGTTCCTCGCTAATATCTTTTGCAGGCATTAAATCTGTCACTTTTGGTTCGCCGCTGGTAATAGTTCCCGTCTTATCAAGTGCAACAATTGTCACCTTTCCGGCTTCTTCCAGCGAAACGGCGGTCTTAAACATTATGCCGTTTTTCGCACCCATGCCGTTTCCTACCATAATCGCAACTGGTGTCGCAAGCCCCAGTGCACATGGACAGCTAATTACCAGAACAGATATTCCTCTTGCAAGCGCAAAGCCGATTGACTGCCCTGCCAAAAGCCATACAAATATTGTAACTGCCGCAATTGCAATTACTGCTGGTACAAATACGCCAGAAACTTTATCTGCTACCTTTGCAATCGGTGCTTTCGTTGCCGCTGCGTCGCTTACCATTTTAATAATCTGCGACAGTGTTGTATCTTCTCCGACCCGTGTTGCTTCACAACGGATAAATCCAGACTGATTCACTGTCGCAGCCGATACTTTATCACCACTGTTTTTGTCAACGGGGATGCTTTCACCAGTCAGCGCCGACTCATTGACTGCGCTGCTGCCTTCCAGCACAATCCCATCTACCGGTATACTTTCGCCCGGTCTTACCACGAAAATATCGCCCTTGGATACCTCTGCAATCCCTACTTCCGTTTCTATCCCATTTCGGATAATTGTTGCCGTTTTCGGCGAAATTTTCATTAATCCTTTGAGTGCATCCGTAGTTCTCCCTTTGGAATGTGCTTCCAACATTTTTCCTACTGTAATCAGCGTTAAAATCATTGCAGCAGACTCAAAATAAAACTCATGCATTAAATCCATAACTGCCGCATGATCGCCTGTAAGCTGTGCTTGTGTCATGGCAAACAACGCATATGTGCTGTATCCAAACGCTGCCGTAGAGCCTAGAGCCACAAGCGTATCCATATTCGGCGCACGATGCCACAAGCTTTTAAACCCGCTGATAAAAAATTTCTGATTTATCACCATTACGGCAATCGTCAGCAGCAGCTGTATCAATCCCATTGCGATATGATTCTCAGCTAACGACTGCGGAACGGGAAAATTCCACATCATATGTCCCATTGAAAAATACATCAGTACGATTAAAAAGCCAATGGAATAATAAAGTCTGCGTTTTAAAACGGGGGTTTCCTTGTCACGGAGCAATTCTTCTTGTTCTGCCGCCTGCCCTTGTGTCTGCCTAGATGCGGCACTGCTTTTAAGAGAAGCGCCGTATCCAGCTTCTTCTACTGCTTTTATAATTTCTGCAGGACTTACGCTGCCCTGTACACCCATTGAATTTGTTAAAAGGCTGACAGAGCAGCTTTCCACCCCCGAAAGTTTCGATACTGCTTTTTCCACACGCGCACTGCACGCAGCACAACTCATTCCCGTTACAACATATTGTTCCATTTTATACCCCCAGTATGCTTTGCACGCATACCAATCACTCATTCACTGTTGTTACTTAGGAACTGTTAATAAATTACTTATGACAATTACTTGTCTAAATGTCCATCTGCGGCATCAGAAAATCTTAACATAGCCCGCTATGCCTGCGATTTTCTTCTTTGCATAGGAACATTTATACGGCGTACTTGTCACAAGTAATTTCTG
>VSNQ01000242.1 GCA_009774395.1 Lachnospiraceae bacterium | reverse complement strand
CTGTTAAAAAATCTTTTTAATATGTAGAAAATGTTGAGGGTTGGTATGCCAGCCCTTTTTTGTTGTTAAATTTTATAAGATATAGTCTGTTATATGTAGTTTTAATCAGAGTGAAATAGTAATCTGGAAGTTTATTTTTCAGGGGTACTTATTTGGTTGTTTTCATAGTCAGGAGGGGGGATGGCATTAGTAGAAATAGTTTAAAGGTAAAAATGTAATAAAAGTCAATAAAAAATAAAGAAAATTAATAAACTTTTCATTATTTGTTCTTTTGAGGCGCCAAACTAGGATGCAAAATCTGCCTTAAAATGAGAAAAGCTGTCTTGAAAAAAAGAGACTGCCTTGGATAAAAAGGAGACTGCCTTGAATGAAAAAGAGACTGCCTTGAATGAAAAAGAGACTGCCTTGAATGAAAAAAGAACTGCCTTGAATGAAAAAAGAACTGCCTTGAACGTAAAAAGACTGCCTTGAATGTACCACGTATACGTATTATAGTTCGCTTGTGTAAACAAAATTTGTGTGATATGCTGAATGTCATAAAGAATTCCAATGCGCATTGAGTTCTCATAATAATCAAAATAATTAGGAGGTATTTTTATGAGAGACATTATTACTACAGAAGTTGTGGATAGTACTATTGAATTTGAGGAAAATTTAAAGTCCAATAAATATGAGTGGCTTATCAGTATCTATCAACTTCAATATCTTCAGGAGGACATGGTGGCGCAGATTGTTTTTCGTGTATATAATTTCGCGACTCAAGACTACGATCACATAACAATACTGAGATCTGAATGGAATATAAAATTGTTGCGAAAGATGTTAATAGACAGGTATTACCCATGTGAGGACTTTAAAGAAATTAAAAAATGTGTTGATTTTAACCTGAGTGTTAAGTTGAAGCAGAATTGTTTGTGTCATGGTGCATTGATTACTCTGACACATCGGACACTTGGTTGGGCAAAGTATAAAGGCGAGATTGCTTTTTATGCAGACCAGATATACACAGAATCAGGAGTCATTGCTTCTGAATATGTAGGAGGTAAGAAGATTCATCCTCAGGGCGACTTAGTTGTGTTTACGGAGATGCTCAAAACCTGTGTTTGTGGGAACACACCGATGGAGGCAATTTGTGCTATGGCAGCCGCCGCGACAGTTCTTCCATTTGCCAACCTAAATTGGGTTTGCAGGTTTGATAACACAATTAATCATCTCGTCGAAACGTCCTCAAAGGGAAAAACGACTGCCGAAGACTTGTTCGTTTCTTTTGGTGCAGCTGCCGAAGATACATATTCATGGAAGTTTTCATATCTTGGCACAAACAATTCGATTTTAAAGGAAGTTGAGCAGAATTGCGGTTTTCCAGTAGAAATTGATGAATTATCATCCAGCAAGCGAAAAGAATGTACTGATTTTGTATATTCTGTCGCGAATGGAGTTGGTAAGTCGAGATGCGTAGCAGGCGGTACGAAAGTGAGCAAGATGACGGAATTTCATACCACATTTATTAGTACTGGAGAATCGGGGCTTATAAAGAAGTGTGCCAAGACTGACGGAATTAATGCAAGAGTATATGAATTTGGAGTTAAAGAATGGACACGCAGTGGTAACGAAGCGCGTCAGATTAAATCAATTATACGTGATAATTATGGCTTAGTTACTCCTCTGATTGCTGTCGAACTGATGAAGAATAGTAATAAGTGGGAGGATGTATTAAATAAGTGGAAGGAAGAAATCACGCAGAGAATGGAAAATGAGAAGCGTGTCAGCGTTATTGGCGACCGCATTGAGAATGTTGTTGCATTGTATATGACATCTTGCGAGATTTTGGACGAAGTATTAGATCTTGGTTTAGATGTATCTGAAGTTTATGAGTTCTTCTATATGCACATTATTGTTGCAAAAACAACAGATATGGGATTGGGTACAAGGGCTTATGATGCTGTAATTAGACATTATAAGCGGTACAGGAACGAACGTTATGTAGATGGAGATGTTCATTTGTCTGGTTTATCCATGAATGTAGGAGGAGAAGATTTTGATATAGAGTCAGGAATGGAGGGATTTATATTAAGTTCGAGGAGACCGCATAAGTCGAAGGATGGCAGACTTTTTAGGACATATATAGTTTTTTCAAATGGTGTGCTGGAAGAGATTCTTGAGAATAACGGTTGCGATTCTAAGGTAGCACTTAAATGTATGAATCGCGAAGGCTTGATGAAGACAAAGGATAAGGCGCGTGATTACATGGAATTGAGTATTAATGGAATAAAGGAGAAGGTTCATGCAGTGTGGGTGCAGGATGCATCATATTTTAATATTCCTACAGAAGAAGACTATGATGCTGAGGCGGATGAAGCAGAGAATTAAGAGTTACAAAAAATTGGAGCTGTGCACTATTGTGCATAGTTCCTTTTTGATTGAATTCTTTAGGATAATTATTTGCCAGTTGATTTTCATGCGACGCAGATATAATCACTATTCAAAGAATCTTAAAATCCTGAGATGCACAATAAGATAAATCGTTCACTATGATAGCGAATATAAAATCGACGCTTTTATGGTGAATTAGGAGAATTGGGAAAGGAGGCACAAGGCATCAAGTTTATTCCCAAGTCATAGCCTGTTATGCATATATACTGCCTATCAAGCATCTCAAGAAGTAAGCGATGAATAACCTGCCGGTTTTACATATTCTAAAATCTGTGGGATAATCTTTTTGACTGACAAGTGAATG
>VSNQ01000241.1 GCA_009774395.1 Lachnospiraceae bacterium | reverse complement strand
GATAAGAACTGTCATATCTTGATTCTTACCAAAAAAGAGGTATTTTTTCCCAAAGACACAAACTATTTTACACTACCGTATAAACTGTTATGTCTGTGTATTATCTACATTTGTCAACTATTTTTTTATTTGATTTCTAATGCCATTTCATATAGTTCTTCCTTGGAAATATCATTTTCCATGCAGAACAGTTCATATTCCTGTCCATTGCTTTCCCATAGAAAACTTTTACTGTCGGTTTCAAATGGTTCATTTGCTCCATATCCAATATTTAGCCTGCCTTCCTCCACCGCTTTCTGCTCCATATGCGTAGGCTGATAATCTACTGGCACCCATTTATTATGCATTTCTTTGTAATAGTATGTTACTGCATTATTTACGATTGTATCCGTGTATACTTTTTTACTTGCTGTAAACATAATCGGTCTTGGGCTAACTTGCAAAATCACCTTATTATCACTTTTCTTGTATCTTACTTCAAGCATTGTAAAGGAATCCAACACCAATTCCTTGTCACCCTCGAGTTGACTCTCTACTTTATAAATTCCTTGAAAACGATATCCGTTGGCAAATTGTTCCGGCGCATAAAAATGCACACCCACTTCCTCTGCTGCTTTTTCCAAATCCTGATATGATTTGTAGTCGGGTATATTAAAAGAATGCGCAACGATCGACTGAATTCCGCCTGACGCAATACTGATCGTTCCAAACACAAGCACTGCTGCGGCAATTGCTGCTGCCATTGCCTTTTTTATTCGTAAATGTTTTGGCTGTGCATTTTTTACATTATTTTTGTGCATCTGTTCAAATGCATCCTGCAAGTGTCTGTCCTGAACTTCCGTAACATAATACTGGCTTGCTTGTTCTTGTAATCCCTCTCGCAGCAAGTTATCTAACTGTGCACTCTGTGTTGTGTTCTTATAGGTTTGTATTGTGTTTTGGGGGAATTTTACCGGGAGCTTATCGGTTTGCTTTGTACTTTTTGGAGCTTTTACAATGTTCTCTTGGGTTTGCTTTGTGCTTTTTGGAGCTTTTGTTACACTTTTTAGTGTATTTTCTTTTTGCATAACGCCTCCTCCCTCGGCTAAGGAACGAATTATTTATTATATTTCTATATTTTTGTGTTTTAAAAGTTCTTTTAGGCGGATTCTGGCTGTAAACAGGCGGGATTTCACGGTTCCTTCCCGACATTCTATGGTTTTGGCAATTTCCTTGGTGTGCATTCCATCATAATAGTATAGAATCACTACGATACGAAGTTTATATTTTAACTGCATTACTGCTTGAAAAACTTCATTGTACTGTTCTTTCTGTAAAAGGATATGTTCTGTCAGCAGGTTATTCTCGGCTTCCGCTTTTTCCGTCGCATGTTCATCCGGAAATTCTTGTCTGATTTTTTTTAACATTGCCCATGCGGTTCGGTTTAATATCCTCAACAGCCAGTATTGAAACCGCTCGTCCGATCTTAATTCGCCACAATGCAGATATGCTTTCAAAAAAGTTTCCTGCATAATATCCTCCCCATCGGCGGCATTTCCACTAATTAGGCAGGCGGTGCGGTAAATTAGTGTTTTATATCGGTTATACAATTCTGCAAATGCTTCCTGATCGCCTGCTTTCATGCGCACAACAAGCATAGCATCTGTCAGATTCTCCATAATACCAGCCTTTCTCATAATTTCAGTTCTAAAACGAGAGATTACTTATTCTTATACTTTTTTGGTTTGATTGTTTTGCTTCCTTTCTATATATCTTTAATGCGCTTTTTATAAGATATCACTGTTTGGAGTTTTTCAGCTATGATAAAACACAGATAGCCAAGCACACCTCCTATAGTATTCATAATAACGTCGTCGATATCTGCGCTGCGTCCGATAAAATATTGTATGGTTTCAATAAAGGTTGTTGTGGCAATTACTACAAGTATCTGCCATCGCAGTTTTCGAAGCGGCGTAAAGACACAGGGCAGCAAAAATCCATAAGGAAGAAACATTGCAATATTGAGCAAAAGCTGCTCTATCATTCTTGTGGTACCCATTAAATAGGTTTCTTCCAGCCATATAAATGGGACTAAATTTAAAAAGTGATATTCTGGATGAAAGGTGATATTGGGATAATACCATAATATTGTTAAATATGCCAGAGAACAACAGCAGCCGATAAAGGCATAGACAGCAATATGATGTGCTGGAGTGTGTTTCCTGCCACATTTTCTGCCAATTAGGTAAATGGGCAGGTATAGCAGTGCACTAAGCAGCGCGATTGCTGGAAATATCAATAACAAATATCCTAGTAACATTGAGAAGCCTCCTTTTTTGAATTATATATTTTTAGGATTGGTTGTAACGAATTATCATTTAATAATATTATGATTAGCCCGTCAAAAGGGTATTTTTCAAAAGAATGGTACAATATATTGTGATTAGGATAGATATACATATTCTATATATTGTGGTTATTTTTCTTAATTAACTCTTTTGACGCTTTAATCATATTATCCTATTATATAGAGAGTATGAGGCGAAAAATGGTTCATTTTTTTTGAAAAATATTTAGGTGGAACATTCGCTCTTACAGCATATTTGTCCCATATGCTGCTGCGCTTAAAAAAGGGGCTGCCGCATTAAAGAAAATAGATACAAGATATTGTTGTACCGTGTTGTATTTTTCGCTATATATTGTATAAATGAACTACCCCGCAGCAGAGCTGCGGGGTATCTGAGGGGTAGCTCCACTACATATAATCCCATAAGCTCAACT
>VSNQ01000240.1 GCA_009774395.1 Lachnospiraceae bacterium | reverse complement strand
TTTTTGGTACTCTGTTCACCGCCACTTGCATCTGTTATTCCCCCAGCTCAGCTGGGGGATTGATACTGTTTCATTCAGCTTTTCCTCCAAAATCTCGTTAATCTTACCATACACTTCATCAAAATCCGGTGTGCGATCGCCGAGCAGATACATTTTTAAATCTACGTGCTCCGAAATATCAACACCGTTAAACGTCTTTTCTCCTGCTGCACCATTCCCATTTGCTGTGTCACTAGTGTTTGCTGCACTATTCGATGAATCTGTATTTGTTCCCGCCGTAGAAGAATTTCCGCCTGACGAACCACATCCTGCAAGTGTTCCTGCTGTAATTGCCATGCTTAACCCCATCGCTGCGCATTTTTTCCAGTGTGTAATTTTATGTACTGGCTTTGTTAATGCTGATTTTTCATTCGCACTTTCATTGATAAATACTTTCTTTTTCATTAAAACCTCCATTCTAATAGAAACCTCCATTCTAATAGAAACCTCTATTCCTTAAATTTTTCAATTTGCTTTGTATACCGTTTGCGTATACCTGATAACTTTTTTCCTGCCACAAACGATGAATTGCCAATCAGTAATGTTATCCTTTTACAGCACCAATTGTAATACCTTGTACAAAATATTTCTGTACTATTGGGTAAGCCAAGACAATTGGTCCTGTGACAACGATTGTTAGTGCCATTTTTAATGTCTGTGTTGGTAATGACATGCTGCTTACTACTGAGCTGCTTATCGTTGCATTGGACAACAGCTTTTTGTACGCTTCAATATTGTTCACTTGCTGATACAGGAAATATTGTAATGGGTACATTTTCTCATCATTGACATACAGCATCGCATTATACCAATCGTTCCAATATGCCAGCGCAATAAACAGCCCCACAGTAGCAAGCGCCGGTTTAATTAGCGGCATTACAATACGAATCAGCGTCATAAACTCACCGCACCCGTCAATTTTTGCCGCATCAATCAACGATTCCGGCAGCGCTGTAATATAGCTTTTCATTACCAGCAGATTGTAAACACTAAATACCAGTGGCAGCAAAAGTGCCAGATAATTGTTTCTTAAATTCAGTGTCTGCGTGATTAATACATAGTATGGTACCAATCCGCCACTGAATAGCGTCGTGAAATAGAAGAAAAAAGAAAATCCATTTCTCCACTCAAAATCGCGCCGCGATAAGACATAAGCCGTCATAGTCTGAACAAACAACCCGATTGCCGTTCCCGCAAATGTCAGCCCAATGGTCGTCGCATAGGCACGAATTACTACAATTGGCTCCTTAAATACTGTCTTATAGGCATCCAGACTAAAGTCCTGTGGAAAAAGGCTGAACCCATTTGCCGTTATCGCTTCTTCAGACGAAAAAGAACCAGACAAAATCATTAAAAATGGGATAAAACACATCAGCGCAACCAATCCGCAGAATGTATATGCGATAATATCCAATGCGATCTGATCGCCACCCTTTTTTATCTTTTGCTTCTGTACTGTTTTTTGCGGCATAATTTCCCCTCCTTAGAATAAAGAATAATCTTTGTCATACATTCCGACAAGCTTATTAACAATCACAATCGTAATAAAGCAGAGTACCGATTGATAGAATCCCATCGCTGCCGACATGCCAAAGTCATTGCTGCTGATTAACGCTCGAAACATTAAGGTATCAATAACATCTGTGTAGTTATACAGTAAGCCGTTGTTTCCGACTAAATTGTAGAACATATCAAAGTTTCCTTTAAAAATTCCACCCACCGACAGCAGCAGTAATATAATCGTCGTCGGCATAATCATAGGAATTGTCACTTTGAAAATACGCTGAAATACATTGGCACCATCAATCGCAGCCGCTTCATATAAGGATGTATCAATTCCCATAATCGCGGCAAGATACATTACAGAACCATATCCAATCCCTTTCCAAACATTAAAGAATGCAAGTATCCAAGGCCATACTTTTGGCGTCGTATCCTTAAAGTCGTATAATATATACTCAAATAAGCAAAAAATGGCTTCAAAGCCTGTATTTATGCGGAAATCGATTTGAGTATATATTATAATATGCACTCAAAACCTGAATCCATTGTAAATACTGGGTTTCAGGCATAAAAATGGCTATTTTGAGTACATATTATACGACTTTTGAGGTCGTATAAAAGGATATTCTGGTTCCGCCAAAGTGCTCAATTAATCGGTTCATAAATCCATAATCGGAACTAAGAATATTAAACGACATTACCCCAACAATAACCCATGAAATAAAATACGGCAGAAACATTAATGACTGTGTTGTTTTTCTATAATGCTTATTTTTAATCTCTGTCAAGAACACTGCCACTGCAATCTGCATAATTGTATTGACTGCAATAAACAGCAAATTGTACAACACCGTATTCCTCGTTACCGTCCACGCCTGACCAGATTTAAAGAAAAATTTGAAATTGTCAATCCCATTCCATGGACTTCCCCAGATACCGCCAGCGTAATTGTATTTCTTAAACGCCATCACAATACCTGTCATGGGATAATAGGCAAATATCAAAGTATAGAGAACTGCCGGTGCCAGCATCAGCAAAAATATCCGATACTTATACAGTTTTTTACAAAATCCCTTAAAACCTTTGTCTTTCATTTTCATCCCCCATTCTTGCCAATTACAGGCATATATTTTTCTTTTCGCTATTTTCTTTTTTATTTTTTACAAATTTACCTCCTAGTATAATAATGGTGTAGTCAAGAATGACTACTAAGTTAATAGTTACAA
>VSNQ01000024.1:19398-41090 GCA_009774395.1 Lachnospiraceae bacterium | reverse complement strand
AGAGAAAAACAACGGATAAAAGTAGCGAAAATATACGAAAAGATAGCCAATACAAGAAATGATTACTTGCATAAAATTTCTCATAAGCTAATCAACGAAAACCAAGTGATAGTGAGTGAGGACTTATCTGTAAGTAATATGGTTAAAAATGCAAACCTAGCAAAGTCAATTTCTGATTGTGGGTGGAGTGAATTGACAAGGCAACTGCAATATAAGGCAGATTGGTATGGAAGGACTTATGTAAAGATTGGAAGATTTGTACCGTCAAGCCAAACATGTCATGTATGCGGATATAAGAATGAAGAAACAAAAGATTTAACAGTTAGAAAATGGACTTGCCCTCAATGCCAAACAGAGCATGACAGAGATATCAATGCTGCTATTAACATACAGAATGAGGGATTAAAGCAGATAGCATAAAAATATTTCAGTACGGTAGGAACTATCGGAATTAACGCCTGTGGAGATAGTAGGCAAATCAAACAAGTTTGATTTTGAGGTCGATGAAGCAGGAAGCCCATTGGCTTTAGACAATGGGGTAGTTCACGAAATCATGGAAGATAAAAGCTATTCGTTTTGGCAAAACACTAGCGATGACCATGTTAGACACATTTTTTAATATTCGCAAAAACAGTACGGCGTATTTTGCAGGGTTGGAAATTGCACAGGAACCTGATTTATGCAGCAAATGGATGAATCAGTGGTCGGTGCTCTTTTTAACATTAAAAGATCGTACAAACCGCCGTGCGATAATCATTGAGGTGAAACGCTCTAAGACCGAGAAAAGAATGCCAAAAGACTGCGAAGCGGCACTTGAGCAGATTGATAGGGAGAAGTATACGATTCATTTATTAAAAGGATATAAAACAATTTTATGTTATGGTGCGGCTTTTTTTGAGAAAAGCTGTATGATAAAATATAGTAAAAATTAAGGAACGAAACAGTTACAAATGATTTGTATGAAAATATGTAATGCATAAAAATAGGGAGATTTATTGATGTCTAAAATTCAATTAATAAGACCAACGTTGGAGTATGCAGAAGATATATTGAATTTTCGGAGAGAAATTTTAGCAGCCGCAGATGCGGACAGCTTTGCGGGCTGTTGCAACCTAGAGGACTGTCAAACTGCAGAGGAATGGATTGAAACAGCACAGAATTTAGAGAAAGAAGAAACCTGTTCCAAAGATCGTGTAGTTGCCAATATTTATATTGCAGTTCGTTTGGAGGATCATAAAATAGTGGGTGTAATTGATTTGCGGCATCATATCGATCATCCTATATTAAGTGTCTGGGGCGGTCATATTGGATATACCGTCCGTCCGAATGAACGTGGCAAGGGATATGCAAAGGAGATGCTTCATCTAAATCTATGTAACGCCAAGGCACTTGGACTGAAAAAAGTACTGATAACCTGCGACCAGGATAATCCCGCCAGCGAGAAAACAATTCTCGCAAACGGCGGAGTATATGAGAATACTGTCTGGGTGGACGGCGTGGCGATAAAGCGGTATTGGATTGATTTGGAATAAAATTTGCACGTAAAGTTAATAAAAAATAATATTTTATTGTTTTAAGAGAAAAATAAACAATAAATATGTTTAAATTTGAATGGAATAGTGATACTATATAGAAAAGAGAAAAGGAGAGGCTGCGATGAAGCTGCTGCGTGTAAGTGCAAATGGATTCCGAAATTGTGTAAATGGCTTTGGAATTGATATGATTGCAAAATCAAAAAAAACGAGTGAAGATAAAGAATATGAACTGTTGGAAATTGATGAAGGGTTATATGTGTATAGCACAATTGCGATTGTGGGAAAGAATGCTTCTGGCAAAACATCAGCTCTTGAATTGATGGACTGGTGCTATGATATTTTAGGAACATTTCGGCTGGCAAATAAAAAATGTAGTTATCGTGGTATTACATTAGAGATAATGTTTTATGAGGGGGGATTTATCTATAAATATATAACGGAGTTGGATAATTCCGAAACCTTAAAAGATACTGCGATTTTTAGAAATCAGAAGATATATAAACAAAAGTACTATAAATCAAGATTAAAACAGATATTGGAAGAATCATGGATGTCCGAATGCATGGAATCTGCGGAAATGCCAGAGGATTTTTCGGCAATCTTTATTGTGCTGAAAAAAACAGCAATACGCGAGTTATATTATAATTCTTATGCAGAGGAATCTTCGGAATACAGCAATACTTTTAAATTAATGGAAGTAGCGAATTTGAATACAGAATATTTAAGCTATGTATTTCGTATTTTTGATGATAAAATAACAAGTATGAAACAGTTGGATGAGAATAATTATTATTTAGTTTATAAAGGAGTTGGTCAAACTTATTCAGATAAAGAGTTGTTTCGTTTTTTATCAAGTGGGACTTCAAAGGGAATAAATTTATATATTATAGCAGTGTTGTCTTTGCGATTGGGTTTTGATTTGGTAGTGGATGAAATTGAAAACCATTTTCATAAGACACTTGTGGAAAACCTTGTAATGCTATATAAAGATAAAAAAGTAAATAAGAAAAATGCAACGTTAATTTTTTCAACCCATTATTGTGAGCTGTTGGATTTATTTCACCGTAGCGATAATATTTGGATAACACATTCTAAGGATAAAATGGAAATTGACAATATGTATAATACGTATGGCGTTAGAACAGAACTTTTGAAAAGTAAAAAATTTTATCAAAATGCATTTGATACAGCCGTTAATTATGAAGCATTAATGGAGTTAAAAAAGGAATTAATGGAATGAAATACTTGATTATGTGTGAAGGACCGAATGAGAAAAAGATAATTGATATTTTGCTGGATAATAATAAATTAGTGGTTGAACTGGATGACTTGGTCGGGCGTGAGGCATATCATGCAAGGCAGATAAATAAATCACCTATGGTGCAGGGACAGCTACGGATTTATGGGGGAGAGGTAGAAATTTGGCGTATTGGTGATAAACAGAGCGATAAATTGATAATACCTAGTGAATATAGAGCACAAGTAAAAAATATCGTTAAATTTTGTACACTTCCCGAATTGGAAATTTTATTGATTATTTCTGAAAATTTATATAAAGAATATGAAAAAACGAAATCGCAGAAGCACCCAAAGCAGTTTGCAAAAGAAAATATTGTATACAATAGAAATAGGTATAAAGGTGAAACTAAATTTTATGAAGAATACTTTGGTAATGACGTAGATAAATTAATAAAAGCACTTCACAAATATAGACAGCAAAACCATGCACATAAAAACGATGAACATTACTTAGTAGAGATTTTAAAATAGCGTGATAAGGAATGTTAAACCTTGAAAAAATAAAGCAAAGGAAATAAATTATGTCCAAAATACTATACATTGAAGATGATTTAAGCTTAATTGACGGTTTGCGGTATACTTTGGAAAACAGTGGTTATAGCGTAGAGAATGCCCGAACGGTAAAGGAGGCATTGGCGTTGTATCAAAAACAGAAGTATGATTTGCTTTTATTGGATGTTACTTTACCGGACGGAACGGGTTTTGATATTTGCAGGGAAGTCCGCAAAATTGCTGCAACGCCAATTATTTTTCTAACGGCATCCGATCAGGAAATTCATATTGTTCAGGGGCTGGATATGGGCGGTGATGATTATATTACAAAACCGTTTCGGCTAAATGAACTGCTCTCAAGGATAAAGGCACTGCTTCGACGTTCGGCACAATATGCGAAAACGGAAATTTTAGAGGCAAATGGAGTAAGAATCGACGCAATGGAGCGGCTTGTTTGGAAAAATAGCGAACGGTTGGAGCTTACATTGGTTGAATACAAGTTGCTTTGTCTATTTATGCACAATCCCAATCATTTGCTGCCGCGGGAACTTATTTTAGATCGTATGTGGGACGGAAACGGCAGTTACGTAGATGATAATACGTTGTCAGTTTATATCCGCCGGCTGCGCAATAAAATTGAAGAAAATCCTAATGTGCCCAAGTATCTGCTGACAGAGCGCGGATTTGGATATAAATGGGTAGTTGAGCAGGATTTGCCGGTGTCTGCATCTATGGAAAGGAATGCGTAATAATCATGAGCAAATTTGGAATAGAATCTAAAATCGTTTTATATGGGATTACGGTTGTTTGTATTGTTTCTCTTTTTTCCGTTTTCGGCATTTCAACTTTTCTGGCAAAAAATTTCCAACAAGAATTAATTCGTCACGATTATGGGGTAGCTGGTTATCTGCTAAACCATAAAGATGCTTTCAAGATAGCTGCTTTTACCGCAGAAAAAAGCAGTGAGGATATTGCGAATGGCAGCAGTGCCTTGTCGTATATCGGCTATAACGAAACAGTTTCCATACAGTTGTTTCCTACGGTTTTAACGTATCGCAATGATGTAAGATGTATCTTGTTTATACTGTTGTTTTCTATTTTTGGCGCAATTTATATTCTGTTTTTTTTCTATATGCAAAAGCAGCATAAAGTTTTGCAAAAAGCGGAAATTTCTATCCGCGATTTTTTAGAGGGCAATCCAATGGCGCGAATAGAAAGTGAGCGTACAGGCGATTGGCATAGACTTTTCCATATGGTTAATGAACTTTCTTCAATTTTATCAGCTCATGCAGAACAGGAAAAACAAACAAAAGAATTTTTGCAAAATATGATTTCGGATGTATCACACCAAATTAAAACACCGCTTTCTGCTTTAAAAATGTATCAGGAAATTATAGAAAACAGTAGTACCAATAGCGGCGCTGTCGGCAGTTTTTCGCAAAAATCCCTGCGGGAAATAAAGCGCATGGAAGATGTTATTTATACCTTATTAAAGCTTGCAAGATTGGATGCAGGAATTATTATAATGCAAAAAGCGCCAGAAAATATTTCCAATCTAATGCAGGATGTGCTGGAACGCTTTGCAGTCTGGGCAGAACGTGAGAATAAAACGATTACATTGATAGGAAAAGAAGATATTTTCCTAAACTGCGATGCATTATGGATGTCGGAAGCTGTTGGGAATATTTTAAAAAATGCGCTGGAGCATACTGCGGAGGGCGGGCAGATTACAATTCGCTGGGAACAGACGCCGCTAATAACGCAGATTACAGTAGAAGACAATGGAAAAGGTATTCATCCAGAAGACTTATACAATATCTTTAAACGCTTTTACCGTAGTCGTTTTTCACAGGAAGTGCATGGTATCGGACTAGGGCTGCCACTTGCAAAAACCATAATCGAAAGTCATGGAGGAACGCTTTCTGTGGTTAGTAGACTGGATTTAGGGACGACGTTTACGATTCATTTTTGTGCTTTAGATTAGAAGAAATGCTTTGGCAGAGGTACTTTTGAGGGGGCGGAAATATAGTTTATAGGGGCTGTTGACAGCCTCCTTTTGAGAATCGCAAGCTCCTTACAGATTTGTAAGATAGATTTCACTTTATCGTAAGCTTGCAGTGATATTGTGTATCTGTAAGGAGGATTATAACAATGAATATACTTGAAGTACAAGATTTATGTAAGATATATGGAACAGGCGAAACAGCAGTAAAGGCCCTCAACCATATATCATTTTGCGTCCGCAAGGGGGAATTTATTGCGATTGTTGGCGAATCTGGTTCTGGCAAAAGTACGCTGCTAAATATTGTAGGGGCGTTGGATAACCCTTCGTCAGGCAAAATCTGGATTGACGGGAAGGATATTTTTACAATGCCAGAAAAAAAGCTGACCGTGTTTCGGCGGCAGCATATTGGATTTATTTTTCAGTCATTTCATTTAATTCCGGAATTAAATGTAGAACAGAATATCATATTTCCGTTGCTGTTGGATTATCAAAAACCCAATCCGCAGTTTGTGAATGAATTGCTGAAAGTATTGGGGCTTGAAGAACGCAGAACCCATTTGCCTAGCCAGCTTTCTGGCGGTCAGCAGCAGCGTGTGGCGATTGGGCGCGCGTTAGTTACTCGTCCGGCTCTGATATTGGCAGATGAACCGACCGGAAATCTTGACAGTAGAAACAGCCAAGAAGTGATTGCGTTCTTGCAGTCCATGTCACAGAAGTATCAACAGACGATTTTAATGATTACACACAATGAAAATCACGCTGGATCTGCCGACCGTGTTTTTAAAATGTCAGATGGTATACTAAATGATTTGGGGGTGGCATCGCGGTGAAACACTATCTTGATTTTGTTCCCCAATATGAAAAAGTACACCGAAAGAATAACAGAATATCAGTTCTGTGTATTGCTTTATCAGTACTGCTTGTAACGGTTATTTTTAGTATGGCGGATATGGCGCTACGTGCGCAGAAGGGTTATTTTATTAAGACAAACGGAGAGTATCATATCAGTCTGAGAGGGATTGATATGCAGATTAGTGAAATTATTGGTGCTAGAATTGATGTGGCTGCATGTGGCTGGGTATATCAAGGAAGCACTGGAACAATCGGGCAAAAAACAGTAAGTTTTGTCGGTGCTACGGAAACGGCTTTTTCAACTTTAACAGAAATGAAGATGCGAAGCGGAAAATATCCTGTTGATTCCAATGAAGCGTTGTTGAATCAAGCAGCTTTGGAACAATTGGGGCTTTCTATTGGCGAAACGGTAGTTGTTACCGTGCCAGACGGTTCACAGAGAGCATATCGCATTACAGGAGCTTTTGAAAATTTGGGCAGTCTGCTGAAAGCAGATATTTATGGCATGGTATTGAGCGAGGAGGGGTTTTGCGCAATTGCAGATGATAATGCCAAGGAGGGAACGACCTTCCGCATTCAATTTAAAAACGGCGCAGAGATACAGTCTGCGATTCGGCAGATAAAGGAAAACTATGGATTAATGGAGAACCAAGTGGCGGAGAATACGGCACTGCTGGGTTTAATGGGGCAGAGCAAAAATAGCATGATGCAGTCATTGTATATTGTTGCAGTGTTTCTAGTCCTTTTGGTATTGGCGGCGGGGACTGTAATGATTACCGCCAGTTTTCATACAAATGTTTTGGAGCGAATGCAATTTTATGGCTTGCTGCGGTGTCTGGGCGCGTCGAAAAAACAGGTAAAGCATTTTGTAATTTTGCAAGGATTGCGCCAAAGTTTTAAAGGCGTTCCGATTGGATTAATTGCAGGTCAGATTATAACATGGTGCGCTTGTTTGCTGTTAAAATCCATTAGCAAAGAGCGGTTTTCGGAAATTCCTCTTTTTCAATGGAGCGTAAGCGGCTTGGCGGCGGGGGTTGTGATTGGATTCTTAATAGTGTTTTTTGCATCTTTGTCGCCAGCAAGAAAAGCAGCAAAAGTATCGCCGATAACTGCTGTCAGCGGAAGTACAC
This sequence comes from Lachnospiraceae bacterium, assembly GCA_009774395.1. GTDB lineage: Bacteria > Bacillota > Clostridia > Lachnospirales > Lachnospiraceae > COE1. The sequence continues at coordinate 33,777 of VSNQ01000024.1, read as the reverse complement.
AGTATACCCAGATGAAAAAAGCAGCCAATACATCATTTTTTCCGATAGAAACTAGTATGGGAATTTTTCATGCGCTGTCAAACAGAAAAAATTTAGTTCTTATGACTTGCTCCTTTGCAATCAGTATTATAATGTTTTTATCCTTTCAGGTATTGGTCGTTTTCTTAAATCAAGGAATGCCGGCACTTGCGCCGTCTGCGGCAGATATATCCATTACAAGGGGAAGCACGCCGCTGGATAGAACATTGGTTGATAAAATAGCAGCAATTCCCAATGTTGCAAATGTGTTTGGCAGAATGGAGCAAGTAAATATCCCTGTTTCAGCCAATAACGGCGTGGGTACAATTACGTTGATATCCTATGACGATAGGCAGCTGCAATGGGCAAAAAAAGTTTTAAATCAAGGAAGTATTGCACCTGTGTTAAAGAATCCAGCATCCGTACTAATGCTCTATCAAGAAAATTTGCATTTGGAGATTGGAGATACCTTAATAGTGGATACTGCTTCAGGAGAGAAACAAGTGACAATAGCCGGAATATTGACTACTGCGGATACTGTTAATCGTGCAGGCAGTTTTGGCTGTATAGTGTGTTCGGAACAGACATTTATCGCATTAGCGGGAGATTTGGGTTATGCAGCGTTGGATATACAGCTTTCTGATGTCAACAGTGATACAGCGCTTTTGGCAGTGCGAAGCATAATTCCCGAGGATAGTTCGATTTCCGATAAGCGGCTGTCAAATGCGGAAGCGCAGAGCGCTTATGATACAGGAGCAGTTTTTATTTATGGCTTCTTGATTATAATTGCCTTGATTACAGTGTTTCATATCTTTAACAGTATGAACGCAAGCGTCGCTTCAAGGATAAAACAGTACGGCATTATGCGCTCTATTGGTATGGGAACAGAACAGCTTTACAAAATGATAGCTGCTGAAGCATTGACTTATGCGCTGTTGGGGTGTGTTGTGGGATGTATTTTTGGGCTGCCGTTTAATAAGATAATGTTCCAGTTTCTCATTTCCGATAAATGGGGAATCGGCTGGAAAGTTCCTCTGCGTTCTCTTTTATTGATTGTAGTGCTCTGCCTTGCATCCGCAGCAATCGCAATTCGACGCCCTATAAAACAGATTAGCTCAATGGCGATTGTGGATGCTGTAAAAGATTCGTAATCAGTGAATTTTCTTGAATGAAGGGTGAAAAAATGGTACGATAAAAGCGGAATTGTTGTACAGAAATTGGAAAAAAGCAAACTTATGTTTATATATTATGAAGGAGGAAGAAGGAATGTTTCAATTAGGAAAATTAAAATTTGATGTAATAGGAGCTTCTGTTTATGCCGGTTATAGTGAGCCAAAACATAATAAGCGGGCAGGGAGCTGCATAGAGGAAGAAGAATTTAGCTGGTATATTGATATAGGAATGGCAGAAGGTGATTTTGTCTATGAATTAAGTGAGGAGGAACAAGAGGAGTTGGATGAGGGTGAGGAACCCGTTTATGAGTCAGTAAGTCCGCGCCTTTATCACAATAATGGATTTGCACTGAAACTTTCATCATGGAAGGATTTAGAAGGACAAACATTGACTTGGGTATCCGAGTACAATGATAATGAAGAGGAAGCTGGATGTTTGTGCGTATTTGAACATGAAGATGTTACAAAGGGAAAAATTGAATTTTTGCAACGACGTGGAAATATATTTTTTATGAGATGGTCTGGGACAGCAAATGTATATTGGAATGACGAATATGGAGAAGATGTTCCGTTTTTGTTTGAAGGCGAAGTTATTTTTAAGGGGATTTTGGCATGCGCAGATGTTGAAATGACAGAGGAGGAAATAAGGACTGCCATGCAAAAATATATAAATATGGATGAATTTATATGCATATCACAGGAATCTCACGAAATAATCGGCGGAAAATCGTATCAGTGGAAGTATTGTCCGATAGAAGATTGAAAAAAGATTTCTAGGTTTAGTGGCAATTACCTTGGAAAGTAGTTTTGAGGAAGATTGTGAACAGTTAACACCGAAATTTATCTGTAGCAATAAAACGGAACTTGAAGCTGCAATAAAGGAAATTTTGTCATCAGAACAAGTATTAAAAGTGATTCAAATGCTGTATTCCAAAGCAGCGATGTTGGCAAGTTAAGGTATCGGTAAGTTATTTTGTATTATACTCATGAACGAAAATATTTGCCGACCTAAATGTATAACGAGTAAGCACATCGGCAATGTTGAACAGAAATCGGCAGATAAATGCATTAACGAGTATAGTTACGAAGCAAATGTTACACCAGCTGTTATTAATCGACTGACCAATTGCTTTTTATAATTTGCATAAAAAATACCACTTGACAATTCTAATATACGCTCGTATAATAAATTATACAAACGTATATTAGGAGGATTTTTTATGAGCAATACACTTAAAAAACTCGGGGACGCAGAACTCGAAATTATGCAAATAATCTGGAACAGCAACGCCGCTGTGACATCTAATCAGATTTTAAAGGAACTGCAGGAGCGGAGAAAATGGCAGCTTTCAACGCTAATGACTTCGTTATCGCGCTTGTCAGAGAAAGGATTTGTCAACTGTGACCGTTCCACAGGAACGAATCTGTACACGCCGATTATTTCAGAAAACGATTACAAGACAAAAGAAAGCAAAAATTTTTTACAAAAACTGTACAACAATTCCATTCAAAATATGGTTGCAACACTGTACAACAATCGGGAATTGAAAAACACCGATATGGCAGAACTTAGAAAGTTTTTAGATGATATGGAAGATCAGTATTCCGCAGAGGAAGTGCAGTCTACGGAGGAAAAATTATGATTACCGATTTATTTCTTACCGTTTTGCAGGAATCTATAATTCTTAGTTTTGTGGTTTTAGCATTATTTATGCTGTCGCCGTTTCTTAATAAACGCTATGCTGCAAAATGGCGTTATTGGATTTGGATATTTCTGGCACTGTGCTTTATTATTCCCATAAATGGAGGGAATCAGCACTCCACAGCAGACTTATCCGCAGCAGATTTGCAGTCACAGACAAAAATGCATATCTTGTCACAACAGGAAAATGCACAAAAAAATGCCGTCAAGAATAGATTCCTTCCTCGTCAGCAGATTGTTGTAGAGATTCCGGCGCAGATAATACAGCCTGTTTTATCACAGTCGCAGAAACGCAGCACAGCGTTTTCATGGCTTGACATGATTGCTGCAATATGGTTTGCAGGCTGTCTGGGAATGATTTTATTTCATTTGGTTAGTTTTTGGCATTATCGGCGGCAGATTGTAAAAAAGGGAATTTGCGTGGAGGATAGTATGATCCTGCGATTAACAGCACAGTTATCGGAAGAACTCCATATTAAACAAACAGTACCAGTAATCAAATCTATGGAAGCAGCAAGTCCTATGGTGATTGGCTGTTTTCACCCTTTATTGGTTCTGCCAAATGAGCAGTACAGCACGGAAGAATTATTCTTTATATTAAAACATGAATTTGTCCATTTAAAACGGCATGACGTATTTTTTAAGTTTCTGCTAACTATTGCAAACGCAATGCATTGGTTTAATCCGCTGGTTTGGCTGATGCGGCGGGAAGCCGTTGTCGATATGGAACTGTCGTGTGATGAAAGTGTGGTGCAAGGAACGGATTTTAATGTGCGGAAAGCTTACACGGAAACGTTGTATGCAACACTTCATAGGAATTTTACACGGACAACCGTTTTTTCTACGCAGTTTTATGGAGGAAAGCAGGTAATGAAAAAGCGGTTTCAAAATATTTTGGCAAAAGCAGCTAAGAAAAACGGAATGGCATTGCTTGCGTGTGCGGTAATCGTGACAATCAGCTTGGGAACACTTGTAGGTTGTTCTGTAAAAGCAGCCAATCAGTTGCAAGAGCAAAGCAACCCAGGGCAAAATACAGCAAAACAAGAGCAAAACAACCTAGAACAAAATACAACAGAACAAGAACGAAACAAGATAGGGCAAAACACAGCAGAACAAGAACGAAACAAGATAGGGCAAAACACAGCAGATAATAAAAATATACAAGATATGGGCACGGAAGAAATTGCGCTTGGTTTAGGGGAAGAAGCGTTTAATAAGGGAATTGTAATGGAAACGATTGATGTTCCGGATATCGTGCTAGAGAATGCAAAAAAACAGGTGTATTACGAGTATTATACTACTGTAAAAACAGACGATACAAAATGCAATTTTTCTAACTGGCGGATTACATCATTGGAACAGTGTTATACATACGATAATTTGGAGGGCATGGTACTGCCAGTATATCAAATGGATTTCTCTTTTTTGGCAGATTCACCGGAAAATGTTGCACTTGCAGGCGGCGCTTCTATTACAGAAGATGGATGGGTTACGCCGGATTACAGCAACAGTCGTTTTTTAATATTTAAACAGGAGGGAGAAACGCTTACGTATCTTACTTGTTTGTTTGAGAATGACTGTGCGCCGGGCGACGAATTATTTACAGAGGATTTAAAATTACAATTGATAGAATTGGGGATTATAGAGCAGACAAACCAAGAGGTTTTTAATGAAATATCCGGCAAATGGATTATTGATTTTGAACGCACCGATGCATCATTATGGGGAACAGGGGTTTCTTATGGAAATGAAATGGAATTTTCCAAAACAGGGCTTTTTCAGTATTATATTGGAATAGGAATCGGCGGTATCGGTCAGTGCGAAATAAAGGAGGGCAAGATTGCAGTAGAAGTAGAGCCTTTTGAAAATCCCAGCAGCGAAAAAGAAAGACTTACTTTACAATATGTCAGCGGCGCAGAACAAGAATATATTCTTATGGATTGGTATAATAATGAAGTGTACTGGATACGTAACAATAAGAAAACAGCGGTTTTGGTGTCTTATCATGAAGGTGAGGCAGAATATGTTGAAGCGGTGCTGACACAAGGGGATGGATATTCTATTTATTTAACAACACGTGACTGGCAGCAGGAGGAGGAAAATACATGGACTGCTTTGATAAATAAACAGGTTCGCTTTTGGATAACACATTTTGAAGGGAAAACTGCCGGTCAGGTCAAACAAGAATTGACAGATAACGATTATGCGCTGATAGATGGCACCTATATCAAACAAGAGGGAGATCTGCTGTATAAAGTAGAATTAAAAGAATATCCCAATGATATTTGGGGCGTGTGCAGCAGCTATCCGATTGAGGCAGAAGAAGGCTGGGGCAGAACGATAGTATCTATGTCAGAAACATTTGCAGTAACAGGTGAAATGGTGAAGTAGAGTTTTAGGAACGGAGTGAACAGTAAGGAAGTCATTGTAATTGAAGTTATAGATACGAAAATGAAAAAATATTGACAAAGCAGGTCTAATGCGTTAAACTATAGTTAGGTTTAATTCATTAGACCTGCTTTCCTGTTACCTAGGTTTGGCGTGTCCTATTTATGTTGTTGTGAATATATTATAAGCTAAGGAACTGTAGAAAAATAAGTGACACATCTTGCTTGTCTATTTCTCCAATCTTGCAGGAGAAAAAGATGAGCAATATTAAAAGTAATTTCTGAACAGTTCCCTAATATTGTTGAAAGGAATGATGAGAAATGGAAATACCCAAGATTTTTGAAAGCGAGTATCATTTTTGTGAGATTTTATGGGAGTATGAGCCGGTGTCAAGCAGCGAACTTGTGCGGCTTTGCAATGAAAAACTGGAATGGAAAAAGTCTACAACGTATACCGTAATTCGGCGGCTTTCTGAGCGTGGAGTCATTCAGTCAGAAAATGCGATTGTAACGTCGCTGATTTCAAAGGAACAAGTTCAGGCGGCAGAAAGTATGGAAGTGGTAGAAAAGTCGTTTTCGGGTTCGCTCCCCAACTTTATTGCTGCTTTTGCCAGAACAAAAACGCTCACTCGTAAGGAAGTGGATGAAATACAGAAAATTATTGATGCCTACAAGGATTAGGAAAGTGTTATGATTGTATACAATCATTGTGCGTTTTGATAGAACGGGAGGTTTATGGATGGAAAAATTATTTTTAACAGTGCTTAATCTTAGTGTTACGGCAAGCTATTTGGTTGTTGCAGTGATTGTCGCAAGGTGGCTGCTTAGAAAAACTCCCAAAAGCATAGTCTGTTATTTGTGGCTGCTGGTGGGAATACGGCTGATATGCCCGTTTAGTGTGGAATCTGCGTTTAGCTTGCTGCCAAAACAGCCAGCATTTGACAACAGACAAATCTTTTGGAACAGCCAAAATGAAAACGACACAGATGGAACAAACGCAAACAGTTTTAATGCTGAAGCAATGAATCCCGACAATCTATTTCCAGATAAAATAGACCCAGACAGTTCCGAAAAAAATAGTTTAAATCAAGGCAATGTGAATCAAGACAACACGAATCAGGATAAAGAGAATCAGGACAATATGAATCAGGATAACATGAATCAAGATAACGCTAATCAAGATAGTATGAATCAAGATACCATGAATCAAGATAGTATGAATCAAGATAGTATGAATCAAGATACCATGAATCAAGATAGTATGAATCAAGATAGTATGAATCAAGATAGTATGAATCAAGATAGTATGAATCAAGATACCATGAACAAAACTGGCATCAGGCAAAGTGATTCCACGCAAGCCATCACAATGTTTCTACCTAAAATTTATCGTATTGCATCTTATTTCTGGATTGCCGGAATACTTGTAATGTTTGTTTACTTTGTGGTAAGCTGGCGGCGTGTGCAGAGTAAGGTGCGCACAGCAATTCCAATGGATTTGGCGGGAACAAAATATTATCAGTGCGACAATATTTCTTCGCCGTTTTTGTTTGGCATTGTGAAACCAAGGATTTATGTACCTTCCCATATTACTAAGCAAGAGCTTTCCTATGTACTGCAGCATGAAACGGCACATCGGCAGCGGCGGGATTATATGGTAAAACCAATAAGTTATCTGCTGCTGATGGTGTATTGGATAAATCCAATATTATGGGCAGCGTATATTCTTCTTTGCAGGGATATTGAACTTGCCTGTGATGAGCAGGTTGTAAAAGAAATGGGAACAGATTGCAAAAAGGCGTATTCGCAGGCACTTTTAACATATTCTGTAAGTCGTAGCAGCATTGCAGCCTGTCCCGTAGCGTTTGGAGAGATTGGAGTGAAACAGCGCGTGAAAAATATATTAAATTATAAAAAGCCTACTTTCTGGGTGTTTTTGGCAGCAGCCGCAGCAGGCATTGTAATAACAGTCTGCTTTATGACAAAACCGAAAATGCAGGATACAACGGATAAGAATATCGCCGAAAATACGGATAATCATGAAAATTTTGCAACAGCTGAAAATAATAAGCATAACGTTAGTAACAACAATAAGAATATCGGTAATACAGAAAACCCTAAGATTACAGAAAATAATAAAATCATGGAAATGGTAGATATTCAAAAATCAGAGATATTTCATTTATCCATTCCGCGTGACTTAGCAGATTTATTAAGTTTTGAATCGTTGTCTGATTTTGCACTTTCCATAAAGACAGCAGATAGGCAGGCTATAATTGGAATAATGTGTGTTATGCAGGCAGAGGATATTCAAGAGTTACTAAACAATAATGAATACTATCTGATTGGGACATATGGCGCCAACAATATATTAGCATCTGGCAAAGCGGCAGATGAAGCACTGTCTGATACAATTATTTATCAAGAAAATTTGGAGTTGAATTTACCAGATGATATTATCCGTCAAGAGGGATTGGATATAGAAGGTTCAGAGGGGATTATCCGTCCAGAAGAACCCAAGGAGGCAGATGAAAAAGGTGGTGTTTTGCCTATTCCCAATGCAGATGGAACACAAAAGCCTGAGAAACTGCCTAATTCCGACGGGGGATATACTGCAGGCGTAATTGGAGAAATTAAGAAAGAAAGTGAAAATAAAGGCAGCGATTATGCAAATAGTGATCGTACAAACCGTTTCCCCAATAATTTTTGCTATATTTTTATTCCGGCAAAGCAGACAGCGTGGCAGGCAGAGAAAGCACAAGAATTGCAATTGCTTCAAGATAAAGTGATTTCGCTGCTAGAAACAGTGGAAATTTCGGAAGTAGGGCAGCTTGCAAAATATCAGGATATTACAGTAAATTATTTTGATGAAACGGAAAGAGCCGCTTTGGAGGAAGAACGTAAGAAATTGGAATCACAGAGAACTTCAGGAACAGAAGCTGAAAAAACTGCCTTGGAAGAACAGCTTGCGAAATTAAATCGTCAGATAGAGTTGGAATCACAATTAGCAGCAGTAAAACAGCAGATAAAAGATTTCGCAGCAAACGAGCAAAATAATCAAAATACAGAGGAATCTGTCAATAATTCTGCAAATAATAGCATTGTACAAGGAGCAGATGCCGCAAATTCCAATATTGTTCTGCATAGTAAGTGGATTGCTTCTAAATTAAAAGAAGATGCGCAGCGGCTGGAAACCTATTTTCCAGATCATCATGAACAGCAGAAAGAATTCGTGCAGTCGGCAGATTTAGACGGTGATGGAATAGACGAAAAAATAACAATGACAAACTTAATGTATAACGGCGGGGACGGCGGCTATGCAATATCTGTAAAACGAAATGGCACAGAAATTCCAATGCCGTAGATGTACAAGGAGGATACATTTCCGTATTTTGTAAAATATAATCCGTCAGAAGCACTAGAGGGAACAGATGTTGTCAATATCACAAACGCAGGCGTAGCCACCGCTACGCCTGCGTTTGTGAAGCAGCACTCTCAGAAAAATATTCTGCGCCAAACATTAAGGTATTTAGTGTGGATTATACTAGTAACGAATAATTATAGAAATACTTTACGCTATATAGAAAATTAGTTATAATATGCTTATACGAATGAACATTAAGATTTTCCAATTTCAGTACAGCCCATATTGCATAAGCGGACAATATGCGTTGTGCTGAAAGAAAAATCTAATCACCCGTGAATATAACAGGAAATAGAGAGTGAAAGGATGGTGTATGTAATGGGGATGACTAACAAACAATTTCAAGGATTTATTCGGCTGGCTTTAGGGTGGATTGATAAGGCATTGGAAGAAACACCAGAAAATAAAAGTCTTCAAGCATTAAAAGATATATTCCAATCAATGCTAGAAGATGATTAAGAATAGAATAATACCCAAGATGGAAAGAGGTTGTCGGGAAATAATAGTATTTGCCTAATATATTGTTTGAATTATTTAAGTATGTAACAATATAATGAGGGAAAACTGCATATTCTGACAGCTTCTTTTTGTTTGGATAAACATAGAGAGGGATAAAATGGTGCATATTCCGCAAGGCAGATTATTGAATAAAAAATAAAATTTATTGATGCAACCTGTAAGAATAAAATCCTTCTATTATAATAGAGTAGATGATTTAATTAAGGAACTGTAGGAAAATAAGTGCTCAGATTACGCAGGATATTTCTTCAAGATTGTAGGAGAAAAAACGCAGGCATAGCGGGCTGCGGCGAGGCTTTTTCTCCTGCAAGATTAGAGAAATAGACAAGCAAGATGTGTCACTTATTTTTTGGCAGTTCCTAAAATCAAAAACAGCACAATATTTTAAAATAGAACAAAGGAGGTTATAATTCAGAAGTTTGAATTGTAATTAAAGGGGGTGAATAGCGTGGAGGATAATATGATTATTGATTTGTTTTGGCAGCGTTCCCAGCAGGCAATTACAGAAACCGCAGCAAAATATGGTATTCGCCTGCAAAGTTTATCTATGAATATTTTGCATGACCGCGAGGACGCGGAGGAGTGCGTAAATGACACATACCATGCGACATGGAATTCGCTGCCGCCAGAGAAACCTAACTGTTTTTTTGCATATCTGGCAAAACTGACAAGAAATTTTTCCTTTGGAAAGTATGATTACCGTCATGCTCAGAAACGAACAGCGACCATAGTGGAGTTAAGTGGAGAGTTGGAAAACTGTATTCCTGCTCCCAATGACTTAGAGCGGAAAATGGAGAGCGAAGAAATTGGACGGGTTATCAGCGATTTTTTGTATATGCAGTCTATAGAAATGCGGAAAGTTTTTGTACGCCGTTATTGGTATATGGATTCTATACAGGCGATTTCTCATGCATATGGTATTAGTGAAAGCAAAGTAAAATCGATGCTTTTCCGTATGAGGAATAAACTGCGTACACATCTGGAACAGGAGGGGATTATATTATGAGAGGAGAAGATTTATTAAGGGATATTGAATATATCAATGATGACCTAATCGAAGAAGCAATGGAGGATAAAAATAGCACAGAAAGTAATAATACAAACTATAGTACAACAAAAGCGCTTTCTGGCGGGGAAAAGAAACGTTTTATATGGAGAAAATGGGGAAGCATTGCTGCTTGCGCCACAGTACTTGGTATATCCGCAGCGGCGATTTGGGTACATTCCAATAAAAAGCTGGAAGAAATCCCTATAAAAAATGAAAGCAGCCAAAATATAGCCATTTCAGAAGAAACGATGACTTTAGAAAATGCGCAGGTGCAAAGTAATATAGCAGCGGATGAAAGCAATAATAAAATTCAAGAAAATTATGCCGCTTTGGATAATATGGAAGCTGCTGTACCAGAAGCTGCTGTATCAGAAGCTTCTATAGAAACTAATATAGAAGATGATAAAATAGAATCGGTGCAAGATTACGATAAAGCTGTGCCAGAATTGGCAGAAGAATCAACATTGACTACAAAAAAGCAGGGAACAGAAGATTTGGAGCAGGATGATATAGGTAATTTTCCCAGCTTTGAAAGTTCCGAATATACAATAATTAACGATTTTCCATCAAAGCAGCCAGCGCCAGATACTACGGATAATGCGCTGATAAGAGAAGAATATTGTTATAAAGTGCCGGAAAAAGGAACATATTTTTATCATCATGAGCTGAAAGAAGCAATTGCGTATTACTGCGGGCAGGAGGATGGTACACAGTCTGCGGATATGCCGGTATGTGCGTTTCAAGTGGTAGTGGATATTTTCGGCGACCAAATAATTCCTATGGCAGAGGAAAACACAAATCAACAAAACGCACAGGAGCAACAAAGCATATCCAAGCAACAAACGACAGAAAGCAGCAAAAACAGATTAGAATATGCTATGTTAAGTCAAAGTGATGATGGTAAGAAGTTGCTGGAACAAGAGTATCGCAGGCTGGCAGCAGCAGGGTATCAGGTTGTGCTTTCCACGGATTATAAATTAACCGGATTATTTACAAAAGAAGAATTGGATCATTTTCAGGCATCATCGGAATATGGCTATGCTTTCCGGTTTGAAAGTGAATTGTAAATGATAAGAGCATTTGTGCCTCGCCGCAGGCGGCTTGAAATGCGCAAATGCCGTTGTTATAACTATAAGGAACGGTTAACAAATTACGCATGACAATTGCTTGTCTAAATGCCCATCTGCGGCATCAGAAAATCTTGACATAAGGCATTGCTCTTTATGTCTTTGCCTCCTATGCCTGCGATGTTCTTCTAATTACAAAGTAATTTGCATAGGAACATTTATATGGCATACTTGTCACAAGTAATTTCTGAATAGTTCCTAAGCGGCTGGAAGCTGTGAATAGTATAATATTGCATAATAAATTATACTACATAACGCCAGAATTTACCGTAATGCACTGGTTAAACGTATATGGCTGGCGTTATGTAGTCAGGTTACTCGGAAATTTTAACTGTTAAGCAGTATAAATTGTACGGAGCTGTCGGAAAAGGATGTATATGTATTCCCAATATATTGTTTGAATAATTGGTGTGAGCCAGCAAGATATTGGGTGTAAACTGCATTATCCAACAGCCCCAGATAGGAGCGGCTATGAAAAAAAAGATGATAATAACAGTGATGACATTATCCGCAATGTGTCTGTTTGGCGGATGTAAAAAAGAACCAGAGGCAAAATCCCCTATGCCAGTTGCGGAGGAAATAAATTCTACCGAAATACAAACAGAATTAGAAACCAGTGAGAATCAGACAACAAAGCAACAGCCAGAAATCCTTGCCACAAATTTAACACAACAGGAACTACCAATGGAATGTATTGATTACAGTATAGATTCGTATAATGGATTACAACAATTTAGTTATCAGCTATTTCAACAAAATATAGGAGATGAAAACCCTGTAATTTCACCGATATCGGCATATCTGGCGCTTTCTATGGCTGGTTTTGGCGCAGACGGCACTACGTTGCAGGAGTTTCAAAAGGTATTAGGTGAAATGGACGATATGGCAATCTATTCTGATAATTTCATGAGTACTTTGCAGCAACAGTCCGAGAATTTAACGCTTTCTCTTGCCAATTCCGTGTGGATGGATAATCATTTTACTGCGGATAAATCATGGCTTGGCGAAGTGAAATCTTTTACGCGCGCAGATGTGTTCCAGTCAGACATTACCAGTATAGAAACGATGAATAGCATGAATCAATGGGTAAAGCAGCATACAAATGGTCTAATAGAACAAATATTGGAGAAGCCGCTGGACAGCGATACACGGCTTGCTTTATTGAATACTCTATATTTTAAGGCAAAATGGGAAACACCATTTGAACAAATGGACACTTATACCGAGGCGTTTCGTTTAGAAAATGGCAGTGTGATTCCAAATGAAGAAGCGGCAGAGAATTATCATAACGATAGCAGCAGTACAGTAGATGTGCCAATGATGCACAAGTATGGAGAATATTACAGCTATATCGCAAATGAATTTGCAGAAGGTGTGATACTGCCATATCAAAACAGCAGTACTGCAGAAATATATAATATGCCTGATATGCCAGTTGAGGAAGATGCAAAGGGAGTCTGCGCAACGCCAAATCTTGCATTCATTGCGTTAAAACCAAGAAATACAGAAAATTATCAAAAGTTCAATAGACAAACTAAATATGAAGAAACTTTGACAGATTATCTTATAGGAGAATCCACCGTAAGAGATATGTATAGGATGTTGACCAATGAAGTCATTGCGGATTTATTGGTCAATAGACAAACTAAATTAGTCAATTTAAAGCTTCCGAAGTTTGAGATTACTTTTGAAAAGAAGTTAAATGAAAGCTTGAAAAATATTGGATTAAAGGAATGTTTTGACGAGGAAAAGGCTAATTTTTCCAAGATGGGAACCACGACTGCTGGCGGAAATCTTTATATCGATCTTGTGTTTCAGAAGGCAAAGATCATTGTAGATGAAGAGGGAACAGAAGCAGCAGCGGTAACAGAAGTCTTAATAAAAGAAGAATGCGCATCCATAATAGACGAAGAACCGATAAATGTATATTTTGATGAGCCGTTTTTGTATATGATTATGGATATGGATAAAGAAGTACCGCTGTTTATAGGTATTATGGATAATCCAGAGGTATAGTAACAGCGCTTTTGGTGCATAGAACAGGAAATTGTACACAGATTAGAAGCAGTCAACACAGAAATTGTCTTTGCAGAACGGGAGAAAAACATTTTGAATATGTACCAAATAAGAATAAATCCCAGAGCAAGAAAAGGTTATCGGCAGTTGTGGTTGACAATTACATTGTTATACTTATGAACGAAAACATTTGCCGACTTAAATGTATCACGAGTGAGCGTATCGGCAGTGTTGAACAGAAATCGGCAGATAAATGCATTAACGAGTATACTTTCCGATAGCTTTTTTATGCACACGCCGATGCAGAGGAAATATGCCATTGCATGGCGTATCGGCAGCGCACGAGTAGGGAAGAGGAAACTTCTCTACTCGATTTCATCCGGCAAAATCTTATCTAAAATTTCCTTATCATTCGATTCCTCATGTACCGTAACATGATCATTTTCGGGTATCTCATTGCCGCTAAGCAGATGCCCGATATATTCTACCCGCTCCATTGCCCGGATATAATATTGATATGCTAAATCCGCGTCATAAGCGCTGTAAGCTTCCGATTCAAACGCCGCATGATAATGTGAAACTGCGTCAGACATATTTTGGCTTGCTTCGTCAGCAAGTGTTTCAATACTTTGGTATTGTGTATCTTCTGGAACAGAGAGCGCAGCAAACTGGGCAAATTCATTATCCAAATTATCCAGAATTTCTAACATTTGATCCGCAGCGCCTTCACTGGTCACATCCAATCCGTTTAATTGTGTATCAGCCTCTTTTAATACATTAGAAAAATTGGTTACAGAATCCGAAAAAGCTGCAAAGGCATCATCTTCTTTGGAAGCCTTGCCGCATCCGCCAAGACAAACTGTTACAAATAACGTGGTAAGGATAATTTTATATTTTTGGAATTTTTCGTTTTGCAATGTATTGTTTTGGAATTTTTCGTTTTGCAATGTATTGTTTTGGAATTTT
>VSNQ01000024.1:0-19298 GCA_009774395.1 Lachnospiraceae bacterium | reverse complement strand
CGTTTTGCAATGTATTGTTTTGGAATTTTTCGTTTTGCAATGTATTGTTTTGGAATTTTTCGTTTTGCAATGTATTGTTTTGAAATTTGTCGTTATGTAATGTATTGTTCTGGAATTTGCTGTTTTGCAATGGATTGATTTGTGAAAAGTACATAATATATAATTTATTCTTTTGTAATTTAGAACAAGGAATATTTTTTAATATTTTTTGTATCATATCATGAATGCCTTTCTTACTTGATATTGATCTGTTTACCGTAGCAAATCATTATCACTTTACCATATATTTGCATGAAAAGCAATGTATGTTACTTTTGGGTTGCAATACAGTGAAATTTTGTGTATAATGACTAAAAGGGCTTCCGGTTTGAGGGTGGAAGCCATAAAATATTACAAAATGGAAAACGATTTCCTAGAAAGGGCAGGGCTACAGTTATGGAATTTGCAGCAGTTTATCACAGAGCAGTTGATAATTATTGTTATATGTTGGATGAAAACCAGCTTATTATAAATATCAAAACAGGATATGATGTAAAGGAAATCAACATTGTTTATGGCGATCCTTTTGCAAACGGTATTTTAGGCGGCGGCGAGGAGTGGACAGGTCAAAAGGCGAATATTCCATTTAAAAAGCGATTAAAATATCAGCTTTGGTGGACAACCACAATTAAACCAGCATTTAAGCGTTTGAAATACTATTTTGAATTGGTCACAGATAATGAACGTTGGTACTATTTTGAAGATGGTTTTGTCAGTGAAGAACAGATGCATTTAAAAGGACGTAGCAGACAATGCTTTACAATGCCTTGGATGAATCCAATTGACATTAATCGTGTTCCATCATGGGTCAATGAAACTGTGTGGTATCAAATATTTCCGGATAGGTTTTGCAATGGCGATCCATCCATTAATCCTGAAAATGTAAAGCCTTGGAAATGCGAGAAAGTTGCGTCTAGGGATCTTTACGGCGGAGATTTGCAGGGCATAATTAATAAGCTGGATTATTTGCAGGATCTGGGGATTACAGGAATTTATACAACGCCGCTAAATGAATCCCCTTCCAATCATAAGTATGATACGACAGATTATGAGAAAATTGATCCGCATTTCGGCGGAGATGACGTGATGGCACGCTTTGTGGAGGAGGCGCATAAGCGTGGTATCCGTGTAATGCTAGACGCGGTATTTAACCATAGTGGATATTTTTTCAAGCCATGGCAGGATGTGCTGGAAAAAGGGCGTGGGTCACAGTATTTTGACTGGTTTATGATTAATGAGTTCCCATTTTCGGATAAATGGGATGCCGCGAAAAAAGGACAGCTTTACACATTTGCCTTTTTCGACAATATGCCGAAATTAAATACCAATAATAAGGAAGTGCGCAAATATCTTATTCGTATGGCGTGCGGCTGGGTAGAGAAGTATAATGTAGATGGAATCCGCATGGATGTGGCAAATGAGGTTTCGCATAGGTTTTGCAAAGAGCTGCGCTATGCTTTAAAGTCTATAAAACCGGATATTTATTTGCTGGGTGAGATTTGGCATGACGCGATTCCCTGGCTGCGCGGTGATGAATTTGACTCTGTAATGAATTATCCGCTGGCAGGCAGTTTAAAGGACTTTTTCTTAGATAAAAGTTTGACAGGAGAGGACTTTGAGTTTATGGTAAACCGCTGCTATACCAACTATATGCAGCAGACCAATGATGTGCTTTTTAATATGCTGGATTCACATGATACCATTCGGCTTAGAAATGTGACAAACAACCTTGAAGAGTACAACAGCCTTTTGGCGCTGCTATTTACCATGCCGGGAAGTGTGTGCGTTTATTATGGCACGGAGATAGGCATGGAGGGCAGCTTTGATCCGGACTGCCGCCGCTGTATGCCTTGGGAGGATATTGAACAGGGCAAATATAACGAACAGATTTCCTTAACGAAGCAATTAATTAAGCTGCGCAAGGAAGAGCCTTTAATGCGGGAGCGCAATTTCCATTTTCCGTCTGACTATGAAAATCCAAGGATTGTGCAGTTCCAGAAAATGGGCTGGGGAGAAACCCTAGAAGTGATTGCAAACAGCAGCGATCAGGATATCGAAGTGATTAAAGACAAAAACAGCAAGATTATTTTTTCCAGAAAGTTAGAGGGCGACGTGCTTCATGCAAATGGTATATGCATACGGTATTTAAGCAATCAGCAGAATATTTAAAAAATAGTATAAGAAAATTCCGATATAAGTAAAATAGAACAAGCAATACTTATATCGGGATTTTTTAATAAAAAATTGATTGCAATCCGAACGAATGTATGATAAAATAACAAACACATATTCAGAATAAAAGTTCGAGGAAATGTAGAGGGAAAGGGAATGCAGCAAGAAATAGCGAGTGCAGAGAAAATTCAAACATTTACAAATAATAAAATGGGCATTATGGAAAAGCTGGAAATATTATCCTGTGCGGCGAAATATGATGTTGCATGTACCAGTTCCGGCGTTGACAGGAAAGGCAATGGAAAGGATATGGGCGGTTGTCTGGCAGCGGGGATTTGTCATAGTTTTTCGTCAGATGGAAGGTGTATTTCTCTGCTAAAAATATTAATGTCAAACGAGTGTATTTTTGATTGTAAGTATTGTATTAATCGCCGGAGCAATGATTTGCCTCGTGCAACTTTTACGCCGGATGAGATATGTGAATTGACAATGAATTTTTATCGAAGAAATTATATAGAAGGGCTATTTCTTAGTTCAGGGATTGTCAATAACCCAAGTTATACAATGGAATTGATTTATGAAACGCTCTACAAGCTTAGAACAGTGTATCGCTTTCGCGGATATGTCCATGTAAAAGGGATTCCAGGAGCTGATGCAAGGCTGATACAGCAGACGGGATATTTTGCGGACAGGATGAGCGTAAATTTGGAACTGCCGACAGCGGAAGGGCTGCATAGGCTTGCGCCGAACAAACATCGGAAAAATATTCTTACGCCGATGCGGCAGATACAAAACGGGATTACACAGGGAAAACAGGAGCTTGCATTATACCGCAATGCGCCGTCTTTTGTGCCCGCAGGTCAGTCTACACAGATGATAATTGGTGCAACACCAGAGAGTGATTATCAGATTATGGCAGTTGCACAAGGGCTATACGATAATTTTAATTTAAAAAGAGTGTTTTATTCTGCGTATGTGGGGATTAACGAAGATAAAGAACTTCCGGCGGTAGGACAAGCAGCGCCACTGCTGCGGGAGCACAGACTGTATCAGGCAGATTGGCTGATGCGTTATTATCATTTCCGTATTGAGGAACTCTTAAACGAGAAACGTCCGAATTTTAATGTGCTGCTCGATCCGAAATGTGATTGGGCTTTGCAGCATTTAGATCAATTTCCAGTGGAAATCAATAAGGCGGATTATCATACATTGCTGCGTGTGCCGGGAATCGGCGTAAAAAGCGCTAAGCGGATCTGCAATGCTCGCAGAAGTGGTATTTTGCACTTTGAAGATTTAAAGAAATTAGGAGTAGTGCTGAAACGTGCTTTGTATTTTATTACGTGCAGCGGAAAGATGATGTATAAGACAAAGCTGGAGGAAGACTATATCACTAGAAATTTGCTGTCCATGCATGAAAAACTACCATTTGACCGCGACGGGATGACATATCGGCAGCTTACCTTATTTGATGATAACCAAAATAATGCGGAACTATTGTTTGGAACAGATAACAGCAATCAATAAGGAGTGTTTATGGAAGAATATGTGTTAATCTGTGAGAATAGTATGGAGGGTATTTTAACGGGGATTTATAATGCCTACCAATACAAAAAGGAACATGGTATCAAGAGCCACAATCAGATACATTTGGATGTAAAGGAGCCAGATATACATCGTCTGTTTACGGAATATATTTGCGTCGAAACGGACAGCCAAAAAGCGGAAAAAGTAATAAAAACCTTAAAAGCTCAATTGGGTGAGAGCACATATTTTGACTTGTGCCTTGCAATGGCGTCCGGTGCGGCGGATAAGGCAGATGCGGTATACCATACTGTAGTTGCGGGACTTTCCAGTCATAATCGGAATATATTTGATAGACTGCAGGATCATTATATTAACAGAGCATTTGCCTGTAAGCGGGGAACAGCCAACGAACTGCATCATTATAAAGAATTTCTGCGCTTTGCAGAGTTGGAAAACGGGATTTTATATGCAAAGATTGGTGCAAGAGATAATATCCTTTCTTTTTTAATGCCGCATTTTGCTGATAGGCTTCCGGCAGAAAATTTTGTGATATATGACGAACTTTATGAGTTATTTGGACTGCATCCGAAATATAAGCAATGGTACTTGGCACAAGGTTATGATTTTAACGAGGATACTTTAGTATTTGCCCAAGCAGAAGCAGAATATCAGGAATTATTTAAACATTTCTGCAAAAGTCTGGCAGTAGAATCCCGGAAAAATCCGAAATTACAAATGAATATGCTTCCGCTGCGATTTCGCAAATATATGGTTGAGTTTGACTGAACAAAGAAAAGTGCCGCCGCTGCAAAGTGGTTAAATGCCTTATGCGGTCGTGGGCATCAACTATAAATTACCGTCAAATGTGACAATTGACATCTTGTGGCAATTGCATTATACTATTAAAGAATCACTATATATAGTGTTTAAATTAAATAACACCCACAATATAAACGTATTTTTTTCCATATAAATACAAAAAATATGTTTATATTGGAGTTAGCTTGAGGAGGATATTGTATGGCGGCAGAGGGACAGAAAGCGGCGGAAGAAGTGGATTTTAGTCATTTGTATCAGCCGAGCAGACGGATTTATGTTGTAAAAAAGGACGGCAGCAAGGAGCTTTTTAATGTACAGAAAGTGATTGTTGCTGTTGGAAAATCTGCATATCGTGCGCTTACGAAATTTACGGAGGAAGATAAGCGCCATATTTGCGAACACGTAATTCAGAAGGTGGACGAGATGGAGGCTGACGACGTGCCAATTCCTGTGATGCATAATATTGTGGAGAGTGCATTGGAGGAAGTAAAGCCCGTTGTCGCAAAAAGTTATCGCGATTACCGGAATTATAAGCAGGATTTTGTGCGAATGATGGATGATGTCTACAAAAAAAGCCAATCGATTATGTATGTTGGTGATAAGGAGAATGCAAACACAGATTCTGCGCTAGTTTCTACAAAAAGAAGTTTAATCTTTAACCAATTTAATAAAGAACTGTATCAAAAGTTTTTTATGACAACAGAAGAGATACAGGCGTGCCGTGATGGATATATCTATGTGCATGATATGTCTGCACGGCGCGATACAATGAATTGCTGCCTATTTGATGTGCAGAGCGTGCTTTCAGGCGGTTTTGAGATGGGAAATATCTGGTACAATGAACCCAAGTCGCTTGATGTTGCGTTTGACGTAATCGGCGATATTGTGTTAAGTGCGGCAAGTCAGCAGTATGGGGGCTTTACAGTGCCAGAAGTGGACAAGATACTTGCGCCTTATGCAGAAAAAACATATCAATCTTCCTACGAAAAATATATCCGTTTGGGCATAGATAAAGAGCGCGCAGAAGCGGAGGCGCTTGCAGATGTAGAACGCGAGTTTGAGCAGGGCTTCCAAGGATGGGAATACAAATTCAATACTGTGGCAAGCAGCAGGGGAGATTATCCTTTTATTACAGTAACCGCGGGGATTGGGACAGAGCGGTTTGCAAGGATGGCAACCATACAAATGCTGAATGTTCGGCGCAAGGGGCAAGGGAAAAAGGATTGTAAAAAACCAGTACTGTTTCCTAAAATAGTTTTTTTATATGATGAAAACCTTCATGGGAAAGGGAAGCCGTTGGAGGAGGTATTTGAAGCAGGGATTCGTTGTTCTGCAAAAACGATGTATCCGGACTGGTTAAGCTTAACCGGAAAAGGATATGTTGCAAGTATGTACAAGCAGTATGGCAAAGTGATTTCGCCAATGGGATGCCGTGCGTTTCTTTCTCCTTGGTATGAACGCGGCGGGATATATCCGGCAGACAGCAATGATGTACCAGTATTTGTAGGCCGCTTTAATATTGGTGCGGTTTCATTGCATCTGCCTATGATTTTGGCAAAATCAAGACAGGAGAGTAAGGATTTTTATGAAGTGCTGGATTATTATTTGAATTTAATTAGGCAGCTTCATATTCGGACATATGCATACCTAGGCAATATGCGCGCTTCGACGAATCCTTTGGCATATTGTGAGGGGGGATTCCTCGGCGGTCATTTAAAACTTTCTGATAAAATTAAGCCATTGTTAAAAGCAGCAACAGCGTCTTTTGGTATTACGGCACTCAATGAGATGCAGATGCTTTATAATGGAAAATCTTTGGTGGAGGATGGGGCTTTTGCGCTAGAGGTTTTAGAATATATCAATAAAGAAGTAAACCGCTTTAAAGAGGAAGACGGCAATTTGTATGCGATTTATGGCACACCGGCAGAGAATCTCTGTGGGCTGCAGGTTAAGCAGTTTCGGGCAATTTATGGGATTGTTGAGGGCGTTTCCGACAGAGAGTATGTCAGCAACAGCTTTCACTGCCATGTAACGGAAGATATTACACCAATAGAAAAGCAGGATTTGGAATATCGTTTTTGGGAATTGTCCAATGGCGGTAAAATTCAATATGTAAAATATCCAATTGACTACAATATTTCGGCAATTAAAACATTGGTGCGGCGAGCAATGGAAATGGGATTTTATGAGGGTGTGAATTTGTCATTGGCATATTGTGACGACTGCGGGCATCAAGAACTTGAAATGGATGTATGTCCTAAATGCGGCAGTAAGAACTTGACAAAAATAGACCGTATGAATGGTTATCTATCCTATTCCCGCGTACACGGCGATACAAGGTTAAATGATGCAAAAATGGCAGAAATTGCAGAACGGAAAAGTATGTAGAAAACATAAAACGGAGGGATGTTATGCGGTATCATAATATTACAAAGGACGATATGTTAAATGGAGATGGTCTGCGCGTGGTTTTGTGGGTGGCAGGGTGTTCGCATTGCTGTAAAGGCTGCCAGAATCCAATGACATGGGATCCCAATGGCGGGCTGGAATTTGACGAGGCGGCAAAGGCAGAGATATTTGCGCAACTAGATAAGCCATATATTGAAGGGATAACGTTTTCCGGCGGCGATCCGCTGCACCGTGCGAATCGAGATGAGGTAGAGGCGTTAATGGCGGAGATAAAAGAGAAATATCCGAATAAAACAATTTGGCTGTATACAGGCGATCGCTGGGAAAGCATTATGCATGAAACGCTTTTCAAGTATGTAGATGTGCTGGTAGATGGAGAATTTCAGATAAATAAAAAGGATGCTACATTAATGTGGAAGGGCAGCAGCAACCAGCGTGTAATAGATGTACAGGCGACTCTTGCACAGAAGGATATTGCTGTTTTGGTGCTGCACTGTGGAGATTATGATGACATTCCAATGGGCAGAGAAACGGCAAGTGCAAGTAAGAATATTATACAATTTAATGTTTCAAGCTGTGGTATTAAAAGAAATGCCTGCAGTGTATAAATAGTTTGTTATACTAACGACTGTTAAGATTTTCCAATTTCTGCACAGCCCATATTGCATAAGCGGGCAATACGTGCTGTGCAGAAAGGAAAATCTAATCGCTCGTAAGTATAGGAATTGTTCGAAAGGAATATTTATAAATATGAAACAGCTTAATGACAAAACAGATGAATTATGGGATTTATATGATGAAAACAGAATATTAACCGGAAAAGTACATAAGCGAGGAGAGCCAATGAAAGAGGGCGAATATCATCTTGTAATTCATGTATGTATTTTTAACCATAATAATGAACTTTTAATACAGCAAAGACAGCCATATAAAAGCGGGTGGCCCAATATGTGGGATGTAACGGTGGGCGGTTCCGCTGTAAGTGGTGATACCAGCCAGAAAGCAGCAGAAAGAGAGCTTTTTGAGGAACTAGGACTGAAAGTAGATTTAACAGGTGTCAGACCTTATTTCACCATTCATTTTGCCAATGGATTTGATGATTATTATTTTATAGAGCAGGAAGTAGATATTTCTAAGCTGGTATTGCAGGAAGAAGAAGTTCAGCGGGTAAAGTGGGTGTCGGAACAGGAAATGATGCAGATGGTACAGGAAGGAATTATGATACCACATTTTATCCTGGATAAGCTGTTTCTTATGAAGAAATACGCCTGCGACAACAGTTTTCGTCCCAGCAATATCGAAGTGAAACGTGCTTCTTTGCAAAATCTTGCTTCCTGTATGAGTCTGGCAGAGGTTGCAAAATGGGATAGCGGACAATTGCAGAAAGAAAGCACTAAAGAAATATACAAAAAGAATCTAAAAAGACATATTGAAAATGGAACAGCTGTTTGCGTTTTGGATCGCAATATGGTTATCGGATTTCTGCTCTATTCTGCGCAAAATTATCAAATCTGCGACTTGGCAATTCATGTAGAATATCAGACGCAGATGATTGCGGCAAAATTATTTCAATACATAGCGGAACATGAAAATGCAGAAAAAAGAGCAGTAAAAGTAACCGTAAAAGTTGATAGACCCAAAGGTTCTTATCACCCAAAAGAAAAAGATTTGTATTATCCTATTAATTATGGATATGTAGAGGGCATTATAGCCGGTGATGGGGAGGAACAAGATGTCTATATTCTTGGAGTGGAAACACCAGTAGAACAGTTTACCGGAAAAATAATTGCGATTGTGCATCGTAATAATGATAAAGAGGATAAATGGGTGGTCTGCCCAGAAAATATGATATTTTCCAAGGAGGAAATACAAGAAAAAATACAGTTTCAAGAACAGTATTTTGAATCATGGATAGAGTGTGTATAAATATATTAGGATGTTTATTCATAGGGATTGGCATATGATTTCCAATTTATAATGGTACAAGGAATATTGAGAAATAAGATGGGAGGGCTATTATGTATCAGCACCACAAGGAATCGTTAGAAAATCTTAAAACATATTTTGGGGCTAGAGAGGATGTAATAGCGTTGATTTTTGGTGGTTCTGTCGCCAAAGGGTGTGAAAGGCCAGATTCTGATTTGGATGCGATGGTAGTTATTACAGATAGTGCTTATAGGCTGCGTGTGCAGAATAATACAACGACGGAAACCATAAAAGGATATTGTACTTATGAAGATGGATATTTTGATGTAAAATATATGACGAAAGCATATTTAGAAGATGCGGCGTATAAGGGAAGCGAACCTACAAGAAACGCATTTATAAAAGCACAAGTATTATTTACAAAGGATGTGGATATACCACGGATTATATCAAAGATTCCGATTTTTCAGAAGCAGGAGAAAGAGGAAAAAATGCTTTCATTTTATTCGGATTTCTGGTTAAATTACTA
This sequence comes from Lachnospiraceae bacterium, assembly GCA_009774395.1. Lineage (GTDB taxonomy): Bacteria > Bacillota > Clostridia > Lachnospirales > Lachnospiraceae > COE1. The sequence continues at coordinate 9,880 of VSNQ01000024.1, read as the reverse complement.
TTATTTTTTAAAAGTATGCCCCATTGATGGTTATATGAAGCTCCATGCAGTTAATGAGGTAATTTATAGTATATATCGTATGATATTGCAGGAAAATGAGATTTTGTTTCCAAGTAATCGAAGATTGGAAGAATTTGTTGAAAGCATATCCGATCAGTCTGCTAAATTGGTTTGTTTAGGAAGAAAATCAGCAAAATCTCAGGAAATGGAAGATATCGACCAATTTGTGAAATATTTTTTGGAAATTACATCTTATCAGATACCAACGAATATTGAAAATGTATTATCGCGCTATACAACAGATTTCGAACAGTGGTGGAGAAATCCTAGACCAAATATTAATGAATGGTGAAAGATTCTCGTTATCTTTTGCTTACTTTGTTCTGATAATGGGCGAAAATTGCATAACAAATAAGTTAGTATTGCGAATATTTTATCGTTTTAACAGTATTAGAAAAATTAAATTGCGAAATTTCCCCAAAAATGGTATTATTTACAAGTGACGTGTTTTTATAGCTGAAAAAATTGGAACAACAAGAAAGCGGAGGTAAATATGGGAAACTACTATCAACCAGAAATTGAAACGATGCCTGTTGAGCAGATTTTGGCACTGCAAAGTGAGCGTCTGATCAAACAGGTGCGCTATGTATATGATCATGTAAAGTTTTATCATGATAAAATGGATGAAATTGGGGTAATGCCAGACGATATTCATGGAGTTGAAGACTTGCATAAACTTCCTTTTATTACAAAAGATGATTTGCGGGATCAATATCCTTATGGGTTGTTGGCAGTTCCTTTGACAGACTGTGTGCGGATTCAATCTACAAGCGGTACAACGGGACGCCGTGTTGTCGCTTTTTATACACAGGAAGATATTGATATTTGGGAGGATTGCTGCGCAAGGGCAGTAATGGCAGCAGGAGGCGGTAAAGGCGATGTTTGTCATGTATGTTATGGATATGGTTTGTTTACAGGAGGCCCTGGATTAAATGGTGGCTCTCATAAAGTGGGGTGCTTGACATTGCCGATGTCCTCAGGAAATACAGACAGGCAGATTCAATTTATGACAGATTTAGGATCTACTATTTTGTGCTGTACACCATCTTATGCTGCAAATTTAGGCGAAGCAATTCAAGAACGTGGATTAAAGGACAAGATAAAGTTAAAAGCAGGTATTTTTGGTGCAGAGCCTTGGACAGAAAAAATGCGCCAAAACATAGAAGAACTGTTGGGAATTAAAGCATATGATATATATGGATTAACTGAGATTTCTGGGCCTGGCGTTTCCTTTGAATGTGAGGAGCAGCAGGGAATGCATATTCAGGAAGATCATTTTATACCAGAAATTATTAATCCGGATACTGGCGAAGTGCTTCCAGAAGGAGAAATAGGAGAACTTGTGTTTACTTGTATTACCAAAAAAGCGTTTCCGCTGCTTCGTTACCGCACAAGAGATCTCTGCTATTTAACACGCAAGAAATGTTCTTGTGGGCGTACCCATATCCGTATGCATAAGCCAATGGGCAGAAGTGATGATATGATGGTAGTAAAGGGCGTAAATGTATGGCCTTCTCAGATAGAAACCGTGCTGTTAAATAGAGGGTATCAGTCGAACTATCAAATATTGGTTGACCGTGTCGGCAATAATGATACAATAGAAGTACAAGTGGAGTTAACGCCGGAAATGGCTGCAAATCCTTCCGTTACAACAGCAGAGCGAGAAAAGAAGATTGTATCCGACTTAAAATCTATGCTCGGCATTCGCGTTGATGTGAAGGTTGTAGAGCCAAAAACCATTGCACGAAGCGAAGGAAAAGCAGTTCGTGTAATTGATAAGAGGGACTTATATAAATAAAGATGGATTGAATTTATAGCCAGTAATTGAGCAGGGGGCTGTCGCAATAAGTTTTAATGATACAAGATATAGTATAAAACACAGTATAGTACTATAATATCTTGTATCTATTTCCCTTAATGCGACAGCCCCTTGTTTGTTGCGCTAGGAGTCCGTCAGCTTGCTGACATATTTTCTTTGAATGCCTGTGTGCATAAAAAAGGGAGCAAAACTTTGACAGAATAAAGGTTTTGCTCCCTTTTTTGCATATTATGCACAAAAATGTAATGATATGCACGAAAAATAATTCTTCATTTGAAAATCAATAGTTGTTATGATTTAATAAATACAGTTTTGTTATACAGATTCACAAACAATTTCAAATGAAGGGTGGTAAAAAAGAATAATGACCTATATATCGTTTGATTTCTATATTTTTTTAGCGATATTATTAATTGTTTATTATAGTATTCCGCTTCAGGTTCGGTGGATTGCAATTTTGGCAGGGAGTGTATTATTTTATTATAAAATATGTGAAAAAGGAATATGGATATTGTTGTTAACAATTGTACTTTCTTATTTTGCGGGTCTTTTGACAGCCTATTTTTGCCAAAATAATAAAATAAGGAAATTAATCGTATGTAGTTTTAGTATAATTCTTGCGTTTGTTTGGTTTGTGCTGAAAGGGGGATTTAATACAGCATCTTCTACATGGATAGTTCCTGTGGGAATCTCTTTTTATACATTGCAGATAATTTCTTATTTAATTGATATTTACAAAGGGAAAATAAACCCACAGAGGAATATTTTAAAATATGCGTTATATGTTTTCTTTTTTCCGCAGATTATCCAAGGCCCGATACCACGTTATCAGCAGTTAGCAAGCCAGTTATATCAAGGACATCCTTTTCAGGAAGAAAGATTTGTCAGGGGTATGCAGTTGATTTTATGGGGATTTTTCTTGAAATTGATGATTGCAGATAAAGCAGCGGTAATTGTAAATGAAATTTTTACAAAGTGGGAAATTTATAAGGGGTTTTATTTTTGGACAGCAGGAATTTTGTATAGTATTGAATTGTATACAGATTTTTTGGCGTGTGTAACAATATCGCAGGGGGTTGCCGGTCTATTTGGTGTGGCGTTAGCGGACAATTTTAGACGGCCTTATTTTGCAGTTTCAATAAAAGATTTTTGGAGGAGATGGCATATCTCTTTTAGCGGGTGGCTGCGCGATTATATTTATATTCCGTTAGGGGGCAACAGAAAGGGAACTTTTGCAAAATATATTAATTTAGTGATTACGTTTGCAGTAAGCGGTGTTTGGCACGGCAATGGACTACAATTTTTGGTGTGGGGACTGTTGCACGCTTTTTATCAAATTGTGGGAGCGCTGACAAATAAGGTGCGGATAAAATTATATGATATTGTTTCGTTGTCAGAGCGGTCGGGGATGCGGATAATAATTCAGCGAATCAGCATCTTTTTTTGGGTAACAATCGCGTGGGTAATTTTTCGTGCAGAAAGTTTGGAGATAGGATTGTATATTATAAAAAGTATGTTTTCCGTCTTTAATCCGTGGATATTTTTTAATGATGCACTGTTAAAATTAGGGCTGGATTGGAAGGAATGGTGTGTTTTGCTGCTTTCCATTAGTGTATTAATAGGGATTCATTCCAAACAGGAAAAAGGAGTCTGCATTGGAGATTTTATAAATAGTCGTTCCGTTTATATGCGTTGGATTATTTATATTGCAGCAATTATTTGTATTATGGTATTTGGGACGTATGGATTTGGCTATTATGCACAGGACTTTATTTATGGAGGATTTTAATTGAAAAAGCATTGGAAGTTTATTGAAAAAAGTGTTGTATTTCTGTGTGTATTATGCATTTGCGTGAAATTGGTGTTTCAATTGATTGTGCCGAAGTTCTTTCGCGATAATGCATGGCCGACAACTTCAACCTATTTAGGATTTTATCAAATGGCAGAAAACAGTATTGATGTTCTTTGTTTTGGGAGCAGTCACGCCGCTTCGTTTTTTCTGCCCCAGGAACTTTATAATAAATGTGGAATACGCAGTTATAATTTAGGCTGTGAGCAGCAGAATTTAATTACCTCTTATTTTTGGCTGAAAGAAGCACTTCGTTTTCAAAAACCTAAGGTGGTTTTGCTGGATTGCTATATTTTGTTTGAATATCGTCCAGAGGAGCCATTAAATTCAGCGGAAAGCTGTACAAGGAAAGCATTTGACTATATGCATTGGTCTTCTGTAAAAAAGGATGCTGTTAAGACGATTTGCAAGTTGGATGAAAACCAATCGGAATTAAGCTATTATCTTCCCAATATTCGATATCATACGAGATGGAAAGAATTGTCAGAAAGTGATTTTACATATGCAGAGAAAAGTCAGCATTATGAATTAAAAGGTTATGCACCTTTTTCCCACTATGGCAGAAACCAAAATTTTGTACCGTTTGAGTGTGGTGTATCGGAAGAAAAAATCGAAATGGTGCCGCTTATGAAAGAATATTTGGAAAAGATAACCCAGTTGTGTGCACAGGAAGATATTTCATTGATTCTGATAAAAACACCGTCGACCTATCAAAATATTGGAAAACATAATACAATTGAGCAATATGCGGCAGAGCATAAGCTTGCATTTCTTGATTTTAATGAAAAGGCGGTATATGAAGAATGTAATTATTGTTTTGCGCAGGATAACAGTGATGATGGGCATGGGAATCTATGGGGAGCGCAGAAAGTAACAAATTATATTGGCAAATTTTTAATAGAGAATTATAATGATATTTGTCGGGATGATTGGCAGTGGGAACGTACAAAGAGTTGCTATGAGGAAATAAAAAAAGATTATACTTTAATTTATACTACAGATATTGATACATATTTAACGCTGCTGCAGGATACCAGATATACGATATTTATTTCTGTAAGGGATGAATGTGCAGATGCGTTAAAAGATACGACGCTTAATCATCTGAAAAACTTGGGTTTAGAAGCAGATTTAAAAGGAAAATTTCGTTACAGTTATTTAGCAGTGTTATCCAATGGCGTGCTGACTGAGCAGTTAGCTCCTGAAAAAATAGAGTTTCATGCATCATTAGAGAACAATTCTCTTTTTTATACAATTACGAGTGCAGGATTTACTTGCGGAAACATTAGTTCTATTATAATAGATGGAGCAGAAAAATCTAAAAATGGCAGAGGAATCAATATTGTAGTGTATTGTAATGATACAAGAAAAGTAATTGATTCGGTTTGTTTTGATACGCATACAGCGGAAAATATGGCTTATCGCTAAAAAGGAAACTGTGATATACTACATCACGCCAGAATTTACTATACCGCACTGGCTAAACGTATATGGCTGGCGTTATGTAGTCAGTTACTCGGAAATTTTATTTATTAAGCAGTATAAATAATAGTATATATTTTTTCATTTATATGTTATACTTAGAACAGTTATGGTAAATTTATGTTATTGTTCACACACAACTTAGCATTGACGGCTAAGGAACTGCTAATAAATCACTCATGACAATTACTTGTCTAAATGTCTATTTGCGGCATCAGAAAATCTTGACATAGCCCGCTATGCCTGCGATTTTCTTCTAATTACAAAGTAATTTGCATATAAACATTTATACGGCGTACTTGTCACAAGTAATTTCTGAAAAGTTCCTAAGTCCGTACGAAAATGTATAGATAGCGAGTAAAATCCATTTGCATGGATTATTACCTGTTACTGGACGGAGTGAACAGTAACAAATTTGTTTCATTTAGGAGGTAAAACATATGGGAAGACTTGACGGCAAGGTTGCGATTATTACAGGCGGCAATTCGGGAATTGGTGCTTGTACAGCGGAACTTTTTGCAAAAGAGGGCGCAAAGGTAGTGATTTCTGCTCGGAGAGTAGAGCAGTTGGAAGCTGTAGCGGAGAAAATCAAAGCGGCGGGCGGAGAGGCGCTTGCAGTGCCGTGTGATATTTCCAATAAGGAACAGTGCAAAGCAGTAGTGGAAAAGGCAGTCGAGGCGTTTGGCACTATTGATATTTTGGTGAATAATGCAGGCGTGGTGGACAGCGGCATTGAAGCGGTGGAAAAAGTAACCGATCAGACGATTGATACTTTAATTGATATTAATACAAAGGGAACGCTGTATATGACAAGAGAAGCTGCGAAGGTTTTGATTGCGAAAAAATCAGGATCGATTGTCAACGTTTCGAGTGTTGCCGGATATACGGGCGGTGGCGGTGTCGCATATGTGGCAAGCAAGGCAGCAGTGATTGGTATGACCAAGAATATTGCAATGCGCTGTGCTGTTGACAATGTGCGCTGTAATGCTCTTTGCCCTGGAAGTGTTGTAACACCGATGACAATGGGAATGAAAAAAGAAAATTTAGATCCAGATATGATGGGTGCTATGGCAAAACACGCAGATTTGTCGCTTCCAGTATGTCAGCCGCAGGAGGTAGCCAATGCTATATTGTTTTTGGCAGGGGAGGAGTCATCAGCAATTACGGGACAAGTAATTGTAATTGATCATGGAGCTGATTTGTAAATTGTCTTTTATTATATTACTCCAAAGAATTTATTGACGGTTCAGCAAGCGGTAATCATTTATTGTCTGTTATACTAAGCGTCAAAAAGGCTAATGCGAAGTATAACAATATGCACACAGCCGCACAAAGGAAAATTGCCGCTTTGCGGCGTGCGGTTGTGTTGTCTATGAAATAAAAGGAAAGGAATGCATCATTTGAATGGAAAAAATTTATGAGATAAATTATCCGTCGTTAACTTCTGCCGAGAAAAAAGACTTTATGTATCGTATGGAAGAACTTGCGCAGGAGGCTTTTGCACCATATTCCTTTGATGTGCAGATAAATGCGGAGATTTTGATTTTTACCCGCTGGTGGAACTCTTACCGAATTATGGCGCCGGAGGAACCAACACCGGAAATTTTAGATATTGCAATGCAAAAGCTTTGGGATTTTCGGGAGGGTAAATTGTCAGAGGAAGCAATTACGCAGTTTGGCAATAGGCTTTACGCTGCTTCCATAGAGATTATGACAGGCGACAGCAGTTTATTGGAGGAAGAAGATGCGTGCAAGGAGTTCTACGCAAAATATTTTTGGAATTGGATGACATTTTATAATAGCTGTTTGGATTATATTACCACAATATTTTGTGAGATAATAGAACGAGAAGTTACATGGCAGGGTATTACGGGAATGCTGGATGGCGAGATTATTGACCTGAAAATCGGGTTTTTTGAGGATTGTGTTGCGGATTCGAGCGTTTGGAGCGAGGAACGAGAGTTAGCCATTTACAATACAAAAACCTGCTGTGAGGTAGTGGCGCTGCTGCAAAAAGATATGCGTGCTGCAGTCGCGCAAAAACCAATGTCCCAACTGCGCCCATTGTATCAAAATGAATTTTTGTTTCCACCAGAGGAATGTGTTAAGATTACTGCGGATTGGAGTTAGTTAAGATTGGGTTAGTAGAGTTATATTGTGCAGGAACAGAAAGGAAAAAGAAATAAAATGCAGATTAAAATTAAGTATTTTACTGATAAAGTTCAAAAGCTTGAAAAGATTACAAAAGGGAACTGGATCGATTTGCGGGCAGCAGAAGATGTGGTGTTTCAAAAGGGGGAGTTTAAACTAATCCCTTTGGGAATTGCAATGGAATTGCCGCGCGGATATGAGGCGCACGTAGTGCCGAGAAGTTCTACATATAAAAATTTCGGGCTGATACAAGTGAATCATCAAGGCGTAATTGATGGGCCAGACCGTGAAACTGGTGAGGGCGGTTATTGCGGCGATAATGATCAATGGTTTGTTCCAATGTATGCAATGCGTGATACAGAGGTTCATCGAAATGATCGGATTTGTCAGTTTCGGATAATGGAGCAGCAGCCAGAGATTGTTTTTGAGGAAGTGTCACAGCTAACAGGCGCTGACCGAGGCGGTTTTGGAACAACAGGCAGAAATTAAGAACCTGCCTGTTGCAAAAATGATGATATTTTACTCAATTACAATTTTGTATTCTGTATCTTCGTCATCGAAATCATCATCATCAAAATCATCATCATCAAAATCATCATCTTCTTCCATTTCAGATTGATTTAATGGTACTGCATAGAAGCGTTTGCCGATAATGGTTCTTAATTCTTGGATATCCGATAATTTGCTTGAACCAAATTCTTGATAGCATAGCGTTTCGCTTTCCTTGTTTAGCGCATCATAGAAATCTGTGACATACACATAAAATTTATCTAAAAGATCTTCAAAAGGAAGCTGTGTAATATTTTGCGGAGAAGATTCCTCCTCGCCATAACATTCTGGTTCCATTTCAAAAGAGAGAGAAGTAACATATATCATCTTATCAGCATAAGGACTTTTTGTATAATAAATGCCATTTTCTACTTCTTGAAAGTCGGAACTGGCATATTTTTCGGGTGTGTAATTTTGAAAGTTTTTCATTGCAGATACCTCCTGTAGTTAATTTGTGATACATAAATAAGATTTACTGGCGAGCGCTTCGTTATGTCAATAACGTCGACTTACGAACGTAATAATCTTGTATGACATAATAGAATTTATCATTCGTGAGGATAAGTCAATTATAACATGAAAAATGTAAGAAAGGGAGAAAATTTTAAAATTTTTGCAAATAGGATTATTTATTACATCCAATCCAAAGTAATGGGAAATAGGTTGACAAATGCCTACCGATTTGCTATGATAAATATATAAGGTAGGCAGATGCCCACCAATTTCTAAGAGATACTGAAAAAGGTTAAGTTTTGTTGTTATTCACAGTCGAAATGCGTATAAACTGCGCATTACGGCCCAATACAGTTTGCATAAGCGGACAATATGTGTTGTGGAGAATGGAAAAAATGATTATTCTTGAGTATAAGTAAGGAACTGTAATATTTAAAAGTTATAGTAAACGAATTATGCCTTTGCGTTTTGCATCCAAATCCAATTGAATATAAAGCAACTACAAAAAGTTAAAACGCAGACACTGAATGCGTTTACTATATTTTTTGACAATTCCTAAGCAGTAGTTGCTGGTTAGATGCATCAAATAGGCAACTGCTAAACGAATATATAAATCAAAGAATGCTTATTGATTATAAATATTGGGGGAATATAGGAATGCAGAGTAAGCTAACAGATGCAGAGTGGAAAGTCATGACAGTGCTTTGGGAGCGGTCGCCAAGAACAATGATGGAAATTACCAATGCACTAAAGAAGGAAACTGGCTGGACAAAATATACCGTGATGTCTTTTTTAAAGCGTATGGAAGAAAAAGGCGCGCTTCATTTTGAGGAGGGTGAGAAAGCAAAACTTTACTATCCCGATTGGAAGCAGGAGGAGGTATCAATTCAAGAAACAGAAGATTTTTTAAAGAAAGTATTTTATGGAAAAATAGGATTAATGCTGAATGCAATGGTGCAGCAGAAAGCACTGTCAAAACAGGAAATCGAAGAACTGCAGCAAATATTACATAAGGAAGATAAGGAACTATAAAGCAGTGTATTTCATACTGCAGACCACCAGAATTTACAGTGATGTTTCTGGAAAAATATTCGGCTGGCGGTTCGCAGTCGGGTTGTGCTGTAAATTTAATTGGTGTGCAGTTATCTATTGACAAACGTTAAGCGCATTACGGAGGAAATAAATGGTTATGAGAAATTTATTTTATTTGTTGTTGACATCTTCAATTTTTATAGTATTGTTTTTATTTTTGCGCGCCGCATTTCGCAAGAAAACCAGTATGCGCCTACAATATGCCTTATGGCTGCTGGTATTAGGAAAACTGCTGCTGCCAGTACCGCTTTTAGAGAGCCCGTTTTCTTTATTTACAGTGACCCAAAAAGCGGACTTTAAAATACAAGAGCAAGCCCCCGAAATGCAAAGTTTTCAAAAGAATACAAATTCCTATAACGATCAACTAAAAAACAATGGAAATCAAAATCAAGAAATACATAAAAAAATAGAAAACAATCAAAACG
>VSNQ01000239.1 GCA_009774395.1 Lachnospiraceae bacterium | reverse complement strand
GACAACAAAGAAAATACAAAAGATGAATGGGAAGTGCTCAAGGAGGTTGCGCGGCAGTTCCCTGATTTGGGAAACGGAAATTTGATTTTATTGGATGAAAATTACGTTCCCTTCGGGAAAAAGAACTACATGGACAGCAACTATAAGCCCCTCAATGAGGAAGCTGACACCAAGTAATATGTTCCATTTAGGGAAACGCTGATGAAAGCGTTTCCCGCGCCGCAAATGCGGGATTTATAAGTGAGAAAAGAATTCCTGATACGAATTTTCGGAGGTAATTTTTATGTTTTTTTCAGTAATATTAATCTTGTTGATTGCCATTGTATTCAGAAAACAGAAAATGGCCGAAACAGGACAACAGAAATCTGATGAAATAGAATATTGGTCTAAAAATAAAAAAGAACTCATTCTCGGCTTAGCATGGTATATATTCTATTTTATGCTGTCTTACATAAGTTGTGCTTTTCAGGTCGATATAATAAGCGAATTATCAAACTGGCTGTTTCTGGTTTTCTTTCCACTCCTGATTATTGCTGTTTTCAGAAAAGAGAAAGTGATACAAACCCTGAAAGAAACAGGCTTAAAACATTTTGACAGAAAAACTGCACTAAGGATACTGTTGATTTGTGCTGTATACCAAGGTGTTATTATCCTTGTCTTTGGTTTAGGGAAATTTTATTTTAATATAACGAATATTCTCCAAATATTAATAAAACTTCCAGTATTTTTTTGCCTGATGATACTTACAGCAGCGTTTACGGAAGAAGTTTTCTTCAGGGGCATTCTGCAAAGAACTATGATGGATTCACTGAAAAAGCCGTACCTTGCCATACTGCTCACCGGTATTCTGTTTGGACTATACCATTTCCCGTTTGCATATTATCTGTGGGACGATACTGCCGGAAACATAATGTATTCACTCAGAATGGTTATGACGGAACATGTCCTTACTGGCTGCGCTTTTGGATTTATGTACTATAAATCCAATAAAAACCTCTGGAGCTGTATCATTTTACATGCTTTCACCAATGCGGCTATTATGGCTCTCGGCACTGTATTTTCGACATAAACAGTGTATCCAGAACTTATGACAGGGCTTTTAGCAACGCAGACAAATCAAAATTGAAGTTTATAGAGAATGTAAGTAAGGAGTTTGGCAATGAAAAATCTTTTGAAAAGTAACCGATTTGCAGTTTTCATAATCTTAACTTTTTTAATTTATGTAATGTCCAATGGAGAATGGTGTATCCCGATTTTTGCATGGATTTATCCAATTTTGTTTCTATGTATGATTTATCTTAATCGTACTCGAAAAGTCTACCTTATAATTAGTTCAATATATGCCATTGGTTTTATTGTCCAGTTTTGGAGAGCCATTGGAATGGATATAAAGATATGTATAATAGTAGCAATCCTGCTGTCTTTTCTGAAAGTTTTACCATATATCTACTGGTCGAAATCAAAAATGAGATTTCAAGATACTGTTATTTTTGCAAGTATAATGGTATCAATAGAGTATATCATTTATCTGATATACCCTGCATTGGGAGGGTTGTCTGACGCTTATACACAATACCAAAATCTATACCTGCTACAAATAGTAACGGTAACAGGGATTTACGGAATCACCTTTTTAATGTATTGGACGGCGGCAATGGTTATATGGATTTGGAACAATAAAAGCAAAAAAGAATACATCAGAAAATACATAATCGTATATGGTTCTGTAATTGGCTTGGTATTTGTCTATGGAGTTGTTATGTTTCATTTTGTAGGAAATTCAGATAAAAGTGTTAGGATCGCTGGAGTAACCGTTCCGATTTCAGAGCTGTTAAATAATGATAAAGATGTATATTCTACATTTTATACCAATACATTTACTGATGAAAATATTACAAACGCAAGGAATAAACTATCATCAGTAGCTGATGAACTTTTCCTAAAAACAGAGTTGGAAGCACAAGCAGGTGCAAAGATTGTTTTTTGGTCTGAACTGAATGGAGCGGTTTTAAAACAAGATGAAGATATGCTTTTGCAACGGGCGTCGGATATGGCAAAACAGGAAGAAATTTATTTGATTGTTTCATTACTGGTGAAAACCCCTTACGAGGACTTAAAGGAAAATAAAACGGTAGCATTTAATCCACAAGGAGAACTCATATCAGAATATTTTAAGCATGGACGTTCAATCGGAGAATTGTGCCAAAAAGGAGATGGAATGCTAAAAAGTTTTGATACAGAATATGGTAGAATTGCGCCGTTTATATGTTCTGATATGGCATTTTTGTCTAAAATACAGCAGGCAGGTAGAAATAATGTAGATATACTAATTGTTCCGGCTTCGGATTGGAAAGAAATGACATTATTAGCTGCAAAGACAGCGATTGTGCGTGGGGTTGAAAATGGAAGTAATATAATCAGACATACAAATAACGGAATGTCGATTGTTTCAAATGTTAAGGGCTGTGTGTTGGCACAGACCGATTACTTTCAGTCTGATACAAAGACATTATCAGCACAGGTTGCTATGAAAGGACGCTTTACTCTTTATTCGTATATTGGAAATCTATTTGTATATCTGTGTAATTTATATTTGTTAGGGAGTTTCATACTTCCCAAAATTAAACGATTAATTAAGAGGTAGTTAAATTCCAGTTTGCTGAAAATTTGTCGAGAACGAAAAATTCAGAATTTGAGGGATAAAATATGGGAGTGTTAGAAACAGTTTTTAATTCAAGAAAATTTGATTTGAATGATGATGTTCTGATGGAATTTAATAA
>VSNQ01000238.1 GCA_009774395.1 Lachnospiraceae bacterium | reverse complement strand
TGCGCATTTTTGCTACCCTGCGGGGAGTGCCGAACCGCAATGCAATTAAAAATGCACTTGATTTAGTGGGGCTTCCCCATAAAGACAAAAAGCTGTTTTCCCAATATTCCCTTGGAATGAAGCAGCGACTGGCGATTGCCCTTGCCATTATGCACGACCCGGAGTTTTTGATTCTGGATGAACCGATTAACGGTCTCGACCCAATCGGAATTGCAGAAGTGCGCTCTTTTATCCGTGACCTCTGTACTGAAAGGGGGAAAACGATACTGATTTCCAGCCATATTCTTTCCGAGATTGCATTACTGGCTGATGATATAGGAATTATCGACCACGGCGCATTATTGGAGGAAGAAAGCCTTGCAGAGCTGGAAGCAAAGAGCAGCAGACATATCCGTTTTACCGTTTCCAGTACAACACAGGCGGCAAGGATTTTGGAACGTAATTTCCATGAAACGCAGTTTATCATACAGGACGATTATAAGATGCGTCTGCATAATTTAGATATTTCAGTTGGGGAAATTGTAACCGCCTTTGTCGAAAACGGGCTTACCGTGTCAGAAGCCTATGTCTGCGAAGAAAGCCTTGAAGATTATTTCAAGCGTGTAACAGGGGGTGAAGGGATTGCTTGACCTTGTAAAGTGTGAATTTTGGAAAATGAAACGAAAAAGACTGATTTATGCACTGATGTCATTATCACTGTTTTTTCCGTTGATCTTAGCGTATATGGCGAAAGCAGGAACAGGCACAGATACAACGGAACACTATCTTCAAACTCGATTTGATTATGTCTATACAATGATGTTAGGATATGGTTTAGTCTTTTTGCTTCCATGTCTAATTGGTATCATTGCGGCTATTTTGTTTTTTATAGAAAGGGATTGTGATACTTCAAAAAACCTTAGAACAATTCCTGTTACCAGTACGCAGCTTATCATAGCAAAAATTTCCATGCTATTTATTTTCAGTATTGCCTTTTGTCTGATAAGTACATTGTCGGTTGCTTTATTTTGTAAGTTGTTTCATGTGGGAATGGTTTATGGTATGACCTATAAAATAATTATGTGTTTAATTTTTGGGGCTTTTATTGTAGCGGCTTCTTTACCGATTGTGTTTTTGATTATTTACTTTAATAAAAGTTTTTTACTGTCTATCCTGTTTGCATTTTTTTACTCCATTTTTAACTGGGGTATATTGGGAACGATTGGAACATCAATAAGTACTGCAAAAATTCGTTTCTTAAACTCTTTCCCGGTCATATGTGTTATGAACTGGTTAAGCGGTTCTATGATGGATCACTTGCAGAAAGATAATCTTTTGCCGGAAGCCTATTTGATTGTGCCAACCACCAGTCATACAATTTTTATTGTGGCAATTACTGGTATACTTTCTTTGTGGCTGATTATTCGCTTTTATAAAAAATGGACGAGGTAAAAGACATGATAGATATTATAAAAACTGAATTTCTGAAACTAAAACGATATTCCGTAATAAAAGCCGGAATTATTATGACAATGCTTTCTCCGTTGCTGTCACTTTTTTATTCAACAGCAAACAGTGGACAAACATGGACGTTTGACTACTTTATGCAACAGGTCATGATTAGTAACTGCACATTATTTTTCCCGATTATTATTGCGTTGATTGCAGGTTATATCATAACAAGGGAATATACAGACGATACCATGAAGAATATTATAACAATTCCTATCCCATATAGGCAGTTACTTTCCGGAAAATTACTTGTCTTGTTACTGTTGACAATCTACTTTAGTTTTATAGGCTGTATGATAGCGTTTATAATCAATATGTTTGCTGAATTTCCGGGAGCGCATTTTGGCAATATCCTCAATATGTTTCTTCGTGTTACCGGAGCAAATATTGGAGTTTACGTTTCGATTTTACCAATCATTCTGCTGTTTTGTTGTTCTGCCAATAACTTTTTGGGTGGAGTTGCTTTGGCTTTTGTATATGGATATTTTGGAACCTTTGAAGGAACGCTGTTAAATTATTATCCGATTAAAGCAAGCATGATTTTATTAGACGCTAATTGTGGTGCTGAACACGGATATACTTATAATATTTTTCCTGCGTTTATTACAATTAGTTTGGCTTTATTGATTTCTATGATTATTCTTGCGAATAAAAAGAAAGACCCCAGTACATTGTCTGTTGTTAAGAAGAAAAAAACAGTCAGAAAAAAGGGTTGGTAAATAAGTTCATGACAGAACCTGCCGCACGACGGCATTGCCACATGGTGGCAAAAGAAAAAAAGCCGTCGTACAGCAGCCATGTTTTAGTGCCTTGATTTTACGGTGGCTTTGGATAACAAAGCTGCCGTTTTTGTTTGGAAATTTAAAATGAAATGGGTTAAATCAGGAGGGAAATAATGAGAAAGAGGAAATTGAAAATACCGCTCCATAGAATAAGGGGAACAAAAGAATTACGGATGGTTTTACACATTAAGGTGTACCGCAAGGAAGAAAGAAACTTCACTGCGGTACACCTTTTTTAATGGTGCGAAATTTGTCTGATTTTAGCTTTTGTTGCAGTTTATCCGTTGCGTATTTGTGTGCAAAATCTGGCTGGAACGGTTCCGCTTTTGGAGGGGGATTCCGTTTGGGCTTACTGCTTCATGGAGGGCTGTTTTGAGAGCATGGCTTTCTGTGTATCCCACACCTGTTTCATCAGCTTCTTCACTTCCTCGACATCGACTTTATACACGTTGCCCGTTGCGTTCATTCGCTTGGCGATCTGGTTCAGGTTGCCGCTGATTTTTCCGAGCGTGTAGTTGTATTCCCGCAGGTCTGAATAGTCAATGTCATAGACAAAGCCGTACAAAATCAG
>VSNQ01000237.1 GCA_009774395.1 Lachnospiraceae bacterium | reverse complement strand
CTTTTTGCTGTCACACCTTGATTACCCACCAGCAAGGACAGACAGAGCTGTCAACGGTGGACGTAGCCTAACACCACCCATTTACTTGCCGTTGACTGGCTCGACTTGGTTTGCTGCTTCACTTAAAATTCTTTCCTCTTAAAAATAGAAATGGTTAATGGATAAGACACAGCAAAAAGCATTAAGGCACAAGTAATAATAATGGCATTTCCAAACAAAGGGATATTAAAAAGCATAGCAGCAATACTAACTGCACAAAACAAGGAGATTATAAGAAATACTACAATTTTATCTTCTCCTGTCAAATAAATCATTGGTATAAATATAGCTCCCATGAAAAAACTGATACTAACTGCTAATATAAATAAGCTGAATATACCCGAAAACTGGTCAAAAGAAAAACCTTGTATCATATAGGATAAACCTGTTACAATACCAGTAAAAAGAGTTCCAACGATAGTCCAAAAAATTTGGTTTAGGAACAAACTTCTTACAATATCTGTCCGTTTCACTGGCAAAGTAAGTTTATACTTTCCCCATTTCAAGGAAAACTCATTTCCAATGGCTGTTGCTGCAATTACTGAAAATCCAACAATCCCAATCATTATAAAGTACATTTGTAATGTTTGCTCAGGAATAATAGTCACAACTATTGCAAATAAAAGCATAAAAATCAAGAAAACTTTTGCGTTTATCCATACAGCAAAGAAATTATTTCTAAAAAGCCCTTTCATATACGTTCCCCCTTTACTAACATTAAAAATATTTCATCAACTGAAACATGGTCAATTACGACATTTTTATATTTCCTCTGTGCATTCTTCACATCAGATACCAACACATCAATTTGAAAATCCCGTTTTCTATAAGCAAGAATATCAGAAGTATCTAATGTGAGAAATTGACTTTCCTTGCAGCGCATAATAGCATAATTGTATATCAATTCATTTTTTGATACAGTAGCAATAAGTTTTCCATTATGAATAAATGTAATATAATCAGCAATTTTTTCCAAATCACTTGTGATATGGGAAGATAACAAAACAGAGTGATTTTCTTCTTGTATAAAATCAAGAAATACATCCAACATTTCATCCCGTACAATGGGGTCAAGTCCACTGGTAGCTTCATCTAAAATCAATAGTTGGGGATGATGTGATAATGCAACCGCGATAGCTAATTTCATTGTCATTCCTCTGGAATAATGCTTGATTTTTTGATTTGTGGGTAATTTGAAATTTTCTATATATTTTAGGAACAAAGCATTATCCCATTGTGTATAAAATCCTGCCATAATTCCTGCTAATTGTCTCGCCGTCCAGTTGGTAGGGAAATTGTTTCCGTCATAAACAACACCAATTTTTTCCCTCATAGCTGTATCAGCATCAAACATTTCTTTTCCGAACAATTTTATTTTTCCGCTGTCCTATTTGATTGTATTTAATATGCAACCAATCATCGTAGTTTTTCCTGCTCCATTTTCGCCAACAAATCCCATAATTGCCCCATACGGCAAGTTGAAAGACACATTTTCCAATGAAAATTTCGATTTTGAAAATGTCTTGGAAACCTGCTGCACTTCTAAAATATTTTCCATACTATTCCTCCTCTTGATAAAATAAAGTTAATATTTCCGTCAATTTTTCGAGAGAAATATTGCTTGTTCTCCCAATTTCGGCAGCTATTTGCAAATGTTCTTCGGCTATACGCTGCTGTTCCTCTTGATAAAATTCTTTGTTCTGCGCCGACACAAAACTTCCTCTGCCAACCGTAGTTTCGATAAATCCGTCTCTTTGTAAATCCTCATAAGCTTTTTGGACTGTAATAACGCTTACATGGATTGATTTTGCCAAAGCCCGCATAGAAGGGATTGCGTCACCTGCCTGTAATTCTCCGCTCATTATCATTGCCTTGATTTGTGATGTGATTTGTTCATAAATCGGTTTATTGGCATTGTTACTGATAATGATTTCCACGATTCACCACCTCTGCTTTCTGAATGTACTTAATGTACAAGTATATTATATCACCCTTGTTATTATAGTAAATCCACAAAATAAAAATAACAACAACTTAATCTGGTTGTTGCTAAGTAAAAAATATAGGTCGGTGTAAGGTGAGATTTCGCCGCTGTCGACATTGGTGGTAATGTGTATAACTGGCTGTCTCATGGAATTGTGGGTAACTCTGTTTGCAGGACGTGGGAAAGCTGCTCTTTAGCTTTTCCATGTGCTGTAAATAGAGCTATCCATGATTCCATAGCCTGTTATGCACATTTCCACAGTGCCTACGTCGGCGGAATCCCTCTCACTCCTATTTTTATTGTTAAAGATTATTAAAGTGAAGTGTTTATCTGTTAAGCAACTTGACACACTTTCTTTTCGGGGTTATAATGTTAAGCAGATTAACAGAGAGGAGCATTGCTATGATTAGTGATGATAGATTGAACGAACTTTGCGATTTATTTAACCAAGTAGTAAATCAATATGGAAAATTTGAAAAAGAAGTACACGCTTTTGGTGTTGATATCCCATTGCATTTATCAGATACACATACGATTGTTGCTATTGGAAAACACACAAATATTAATATCGTAAATCTTTCACGACTACAGGGGATATCCAGAAGTGCTGCTTCTCAAATGGTAAGTAAGCTGGTTAAACGTGGATTTGTAAAGAAAGAGGTTTCTCCTAAAACCGACAATGAAATTGTGTTGACTTTAACAGAAACGGGAAAAAATGTTTATTATGCCCATGAAAAACAACATCAACAGCTAAAGGCAAAATTAACAGAGATTTTTGAAAAATATCCAGCAGGCACTTTGGACACATTGATGCAAATAGGTAC
>VSNQ01000236.1 GCA_009774395.1 Lachnospiraceae bacterium | reverse complement strand
GCGGTCTGCATACTCCGGCGGCACATGGGGCGGGAGCATGATTTCTTTGTGGGTGACTTCGTTCTTGTAGGGATAGTGTTTCTGCTCTTGGTCGTATTCAGAGAACAGTTTCTCGCCGCTCTGGTAGGCGGCGGCAGAAACAGCGGATTCATTGTTGCTCCGCTTAATGATTGTGATTTTACAGTGCGGGCATGGCAAGTGTGCGCCCTCCTTTCTCCCGGATTCCGGGCAGAAAAAAAGCAGGAGACCTTTTTTCAGATTTCCTGCTTATTGCTTAATATTCCTTGTTTTTTAGTCTATCAATACAGCTAATATAATACAACAAATATTCTGTATTATTTTCATAATCATATTGACCAATACCTTGCTGAATCACTATTTCTAATTGAAGTTTAGCACTATTGCTTATAACATACCTTGTTCTTAGCTCAAATAAAATATAAACAAATTTTTCATCTTCTAATTTTTCATTATAAGCCTCATTTTTTGATGTAGATAGTAATTTGTATGCTATAAACTCAAAATCTTCTGAAGATAAATGCAAATTGTTATTAGTAATTGCATTTATAGCATTAAATTTTTGGCTTTCTAAAAAGAAATTTGTAAAACTACTTAATGGTATTTCTATAATATCAACTTTTTCAGACAACCATTTCAATGTTTCCTCAAAAGATTTAAAACCCGGAATAATTTGAGATTTATAATTTCTTATAAATTCATATCTTTGCTTCATAATATATATTTTTCCTGCTTAATTAATGGTAACAGTTCCCGAAAATTCTACTCCTGATAACCATGATAGAGATTTCATATTATACCCCTGTAAGCCTTTTGAAGTTACTTTAACTTTTTCAATATCACTATCTAATTTGAAATCACCTATTTTTACAGACCCAACAGACGCAGCGGTTGTATTTTTGGTAGTGTAATTGGTGCCGTCTCCAAATGTTTTATAAACTTTACTTGATAATAGGTTAGCACTTTTAACCTGTATTTTTTTATATCTAAAAGCATTGTACATTTCGTCACCTTCCCACAATAGGTATAACTCACAATCCTCACTTGTGCCATCTCTAATCACGGAAGCATAAATAACGGTTGCCCCTCTGGTTGATTTCTCTTTTGAAAGAGTATAACAATATTGTTCAAAATCTTCCTTACTGTCAAACTGTAAAACTGGAATTTCAACTTGCGTTTCTGTAGAAACTTTATCATTTGTCATTGCAAAAACTGGCATTGAAGATGTAATAAAAAGAACACAAGTTAATAAAAATGTTAAAAACTTCTTCATGGGTATCCTCCTTAATCATTATTACACATAGATTACAATTACGGCTTATTTTATAAAATCATCAGTATCCCTCCCTTTTCCTCTTTTTGTGCATATTCTACTATATTTTTTTATTTATGTCAATATCATTATAGAATAAGCACAACAAAAAACTAATAAATTTATTCGATTATTCAAAGGCAAAAGGGTAGCTGGCGGCAGCCAGTGCAGGGGAAGCGTAGCGTCCCCTGTTTGATTTGGAGCAGACCATGACTGCGGAAAATCACAGCCCTCCGGCAAGGAGCCTTCGGAGAACGCAATTCACCAACCTCTGGGTGGTGTATAATTGCGCCCTCTTTCAGAGGGGGATTTTCCAGCTTGTCGCTTTGGAAGCCAAAATTGCAAGTGGAGTTTATGGCAGTTGGAAATCAGCCGTACCAATTACGCCATAGGCGGCATAAATCAGAACGCGCCCGGCTCGTTCTGATTTTTCACACATGGAAAGCCGCCAATGTGAGCGCGCCTGACTCGTCCACGTTAAAACTTCCCTTGCAAAATCAAGACGCGCCCGGCGCACTTTGATTCTGGAACGGGCTTTTTACCGTTCCTGCTGTTTCGGCTTCTTGTCGGGATAGAGCTTCCCGGCGACAACGGCAGCATGACTCTTTATCTTGATTTCCCCTTCCTGCTCGCTGCGTTTTGCGTTCCGGTAGCCTTCATCGGAGAGGAAGAAACGGAACCGCTCCCCCTTAAAACCGACAAAGCACTGCTTCTGTACTTCCAGCGTAATCATGTGCCGGGTTTCCGGGTGGAACCGTTCTATCCCTAACAGGTCATGCCCCTGCATGATTGGCTCCTGTGCCTTTGCCGCCGCAAGCCGCTGGCGGATGGAATTGTCACGCTCTGCAAGGAACCGGGCTTTTGTGGCGGCAACAAACTGGCTGCACTCCGGCTCCGGTATCTTTTCCAGTTTTCGGATGGCGTTCTCCACGATTGCCTTTGTCAGTAAGTCCTTTATCACCGGCACGGTTTCTTTCATGCCCGCAAGGGTTTCCGCCTTGGTCGGTGCGGCATATTGATAGATGATGTCCAGTTCACTTTTTGAAAATTTCACTCTGCGTCCTCCTTCCAGTTTTCTGCAAGAACCTGTTCCACAAGACGTTTGGTGTCGCTCCGGCAGAACAGGACTTTTAAGATGGTGCTGACCTGCCCATCCGTCACGGATTCCGGGTGGGGGAGATGGCTTTCCAGCATTGCCCCTCTGGTGCAGAGCCGGTGCGTCCGTTCCTTCCGGTTCAGGGTCTTTATCTGGTGTTCCAGCATTTTCTCCTTATGCTGCGCCCGCCGCAGCCTTGCTTCGGTCTTTTCAATTTCCTGATTCAGTTTTTCCAGCTTTTCATTCATGGGCGGTGTCCTCCTTCGGGAGCAGGATATACATATGGCTGACCTCCCCGATGCCCTGACGGACACGCATAATCATCCCGGCCTGTTCCAGCTCGTTCAGTGAACGCTTGCAGGTCTGGGGGCTTCGGGAGAGTGCGGCCGCTATCTCCATGACGGGGAAGCGGATAAACAGAATCCCGTTGCAGTCCTCGGTTCCCCTTGTCAGGATTTCATCCAGCAGGCGGGCGTACATGACCTT
>VSNQ01000235.1 GCA_009774395.1 Lachnospiraceae bacterium | reverse complement strand
GGAGCAGCAGTAGTTTCTGTAATGACAAATCAATTACTGCTATTTATTCTGGCAGAATTTATGATTATTTCAGGTGGTGGAGATTTTCTAATTATACTGAAAAGTATGCTATACCACACGGATAAGCAAGAAAGTGTGTATTGCGACCATCCTTACGAATGTGGTTTTGTAGTTTTTGAGAAATAGGAACAAATACTATTTAATCATGGTGTTACTGTTATAACTCCCCATAAAAGGGAAAACAAATGCCACTGCGAATGAATATGAAAAGTGGAAGAAAACACAAAAGTAAATTGGACGTTTGGGAAAATCAGCGGAGCGGTTCATTGGTTGCTCCGCTGATTTTTTGCTATCCTTTGACAAAATATTTTCGGTTCAACAGGGCGAAGGAGCGACTTTCGAAAGTTAGCCAAGCCATCACGGAGCGGCAGGCAAGCAGGAGAAGGTCGGAAGGTTCGTTTCATCCTTGGAAAAGTTGGACGGCCCGCTCACGGCATTCCGTGAGGATGACTGGTACAGCCTTTAGGAGTACGCAACGGTGTACAGCAGGGAGGACATCCGCTTCGCCTTCAAGAATGGGATGGAGATAAAAGCATGAAAGAACATATCCCCGGAGCCGGAAAGAAAATCGGCTGTGGGGGATTCTGTGTGGTGAATGTTTATGCTGCTATTTGTGTGGAGTTATGCTTTGATGGGAAAGCTGATTTCCGTATCATTCTTTGGCTTTATCTGGAATACCATCCGCCACTGCACTTCTGACACAGGCTCAAAATGCAGGGAGGAAACTGCCATTCGGTTGTCAGGAGCAGCATTTTTTCCTGCCATAAAAACTGCTGTAGGGCCGTTTGACCCGCTAGGCGGTTCTTGGGTATCACCCATTCTTGGGTGGTCGCCTTCTGCGCAGTCGCGGATGCAAAAAAGGCTGTGGTCTATTTCTGGTGCAATGCTGTAAGAGAGTATCTGGCAGCATTCTGGGTAAACCACACCTTTCGCTCCAATTTCTGCGAAGCTGTTCCTGATCTGTTCGCAACTATGCAGTGTCAAAGTGTATTCTTGACCGGTTATGGGATCCGCTGTCTTTACCGTTTTGCCATCGCAGGAACCGCCAGTTGAAAAATGTCCCGCAGTGATGGAGATTAAGTTTGCCCGGAAAGCAAGTGATATATTCTGAGGGGATAGTATTGGTTCTCCGTTCCAATTATAGGAAAGCCGCTCAAAATACCAGCAGCATCCCTTGTCGCAGCTATAAGCCCTCATCCATTCCTCGGCAGATTTATTATTTTCAAATCCGTCCTCGCTGGCTGGATTGGCATTCCCCATCTGGATTACACTTTCCGGATACCATCTTAGGCTGCTGCTCATGCGGAGCACCAGTGGCGTACCATCAAGGCATATTTCTACGACAAATTCCCTGCTTCCAGGGTTGTCCGCATCTATTTGTTCAAATTCTTCCGGAGTTTTTAGGGACATCCGCCGCTTATAATCCCATTTTTTTAGGAATGCTGCCATATCTTCTATCGGGATTTTTGCGCATACATCAAGGACAGCGCCTGCTTTGCCTACATAGACTGCCGGGATAAGTATTTCCTGTTCTCCCCAAAGGAAAGAGTGATTAATAGGGAGGGCTGTCAGCTTGGTTTCAGGCGAGCCTTTTCCCCAAATATTGTTATCATGATATACATCCATTCTGTGTGCCTCCTTAAGTGTTCAATGAAGCAATTATACCACGGATGCCAGGATATTTCCAAATCTTTTAATTTTTTATGGGAAAAATCAAAAAGTATACGAAAAATCGTGGAGTATGGTAAAAAATCATTGGGTATAGGAAAAATCATGGGGTATTGGTAAAAAATCATGGAGTTTAAGGAAAATTGGCAGAAGAATATCCAGAAGGCTATGTTTTCTACAGAACAGTGAGGTTATACATATTCTTCGGACTGTTACAGCAAAGCTGGGGGTGGAAGCACTTCATACCCAAATAGGTGTAACAAAAATATGATTGGCAAAACAACAGGAAATACTGCCAACAATCAAGATTTGATTGATAAAAGGCAATATCTCTGATAGGATAAACAAAACAGATTCAGAAAACAGGTAGGAAAAGCGCCTGCCGTATAATGGAGGGTTGTTATGCGGAAAGTGAGTTCTTAATGTTTCTGTCTTGTACTGTTCTGCCGTTTCTTTGCGTCAGGCTTCAAGATTTCGGACTGACCGAGTATATCAGCCATATCGTTAAAAGTGCTATGAATAAAAATATGTTTCTGCCGATTTGCCAATTTTAACATAATGGAAATTTGTATAATTTTTGGGCTTTGATATTCCCAAAGGAGGATTCAATATCTTATGGGAAAAATTAATTTTATGTAATGTCAAATCTTGATGACAGGTTAAAGATAAAGTACAATAGAAACGATATTGTTTAAGGGAGCGATAGTATGTACAGAGTCGGAATATGTGATGATGATAAAGTTTTGTGTTCCTTGCTGGAGGAACAGATTCAGGGGCTTTCGGCAGAATTTTCAATAAAATTTGAAATAGAGGTATGGTATAGCGGAGAGAGCTTGGAGAGTGATTTGAAAAAAGGTGTTGGATTGGATATCCTATTTCTTGATATTGAATTATTGCAGAAAAATGGGATTGAGGTAGGAGCTTTTATCCGTGACGAGATGGAGGATACAGATACCCATATCGTCTATATTTCCTCAAAGCAGGGTTATGCGATGGAACTTTTCAAGATGCAGCCATTGGAATTTCTGGTAAAGCCAATTTCCGCCGCACGGCTGAAAGAAGTGCTCGAAAGAAGCATGAAAAGGAAAAAGTACGCGGGGAGCTGCTTTGAATATCAAAGAGGGAGCCGGATTTTTCGCGTTTCGGTAAAGGAAATATTATATTTTATGAGCATGGATAAAAAGGTTTTGATAATAAAAAAGGATGGACGGGAGGAATTTTATGGCAAGCTGAGAAATGTCATGGAGCAGCTTCCGGCAGGATTTCTGATGATACATCAGTCCTATGTGATCCATCAGGAATATGTGAGCGAGTATTCCTATGAAAGCATAAAAATGATGAATGGTGATGTCCTGAGTGTCAGTAAGCC
>VSNQ01000234.1 GCA_009774395.1 Lachnospiraceae bacterium | reverse complement strand
CCCAATTCACTAATCAAAAAACACGACAAAAAACGCCCTTAGCCATGAGTTCCTACCCACAGCTAAGGGCGTTATAATATGGATTTATTTCAGTCATCTAAACCGCTTAAAAATCATTCTCCCACCTGTAAACCATCAGACAGCAAGAATAATCGCATTCAAACAACTGTTATCAATTTGTTATCAAAAGGCCTTTCCAAAGCCCGCAAACCCGCATAAATACTGGATTCACTAAACTTTTTTGTTTATTCGAACTCCCTATTGATATAACATAATTGTTAAATATTTGATTGCTTTTTAAGGGTTTTCATAGCTATAATATCCATATTTCACGCCGTATTTACAGTTTCAGAGCAAACAGGTATCATACGGGTATCACAAACTTTTCCTCCAACCACCAATCTTTAGGAAGCATTTTTTCCAAAAGCTTATACCGCATATTATTCCAGCAAACCATCCAACTTTGCTTGGGCAAATCTTAATAGATAAAAGTATTTATCAATTACATGATACTGTTTATTTTTATCAATTTGTTCATAACAATATTGTATTAATTCCTGTATAAAATCTTGTCCAGATAAATAAATATCTGGGCAAATCATTTCATTTTCCGGAAAATGCAAATAATTAAAAATAAATTCTCCATCAAGATCCATCTCCACTATTCCATCACCTGTTTCTGGCATTGGAGGCATTATCCCCATTCCAACAAATGGTACATATTCTGGATTTGTCGCTAACATCTTATATTTTACTTCTTCTATGTTTTCTATCACTTCATTTGCCACACAAGAATCTATAACAATCCGAGGATGAATTGCTATTTTCGACTCTAATTTATATGCTTGATTTACTGCATTACCAAAAAACATACTCCTATGTGAATCGACATATGCATCTCCATAAGATATTCCTCCTCGAAAAATAATTTTTTCTTTGAGAAATCGTAAAAATATTGGTTCACAATTGCATAACGCCACTGTAAACAATTTACTTAAATTCTTACGCTCATTTGATATTTCATCTTTGAACTTATAAAAAATATAAGCACAATCAGAAAAAGTGTATATTTTTCTAAAATATACTGTATGCTCCATATCTTTATTTTGATTTTTTTCAAATTCTTCATGAAATATCTTGTTAATATGATACATTTCTTCAAAATCAGTTTTATTTTGACTTCCAAGAATATCCACAAAAATAACTAAATACTGTGAAAATTTTTTATCTTCATTATCCATTTTGTCTCACCTCATTGCTTTTGCTTATAGTAACAACTTCTCCTTTAATCTCCTGTTCCAAAGCAGAAAGATTAGCATACCCATTTCTCAAATCAATCTCAATGGGAATACCAAGAGCAATATTATCTACCCCTATGCTTCTCTTTCCTTTTCTGCTGTTTCAATTCAAACTGCCGCTGTTTCTCCGCTTCTCGTCGTTCCCGATTCACAGTCTTTCGTTCAGTTTTCAACTGCTCCTGCTGCAATTTCAAAGCCTGTTGCGATTTTGTTCCTATCCCGGTATTCTGCACTTGCTTCCGTACTTCTCGCTGTACCCGTTTAGGATTGCGACCAACTTCTTTTACATCAGTTGCCACAGCCGGACTAAATCGTAGCCGATAGTAATTCTTCAAAACAAAATCACAAACCTCATAGTCTTTTGGTTCTGCCCCAAACGTAACCTTACACACGGATAACTTTCCTTCTGATACACGTTCAAACACTCCCACCCAAAAGGGTTCTTCAAAAAATACTGTCAGCTTTCCCGAAACTTTGTCCATGACAATTCCTCCTTAAAATAATTGTAATGAACAAAGAACGGACGACCCTAAGGAGGGAGGGCTACTTACACCAAAATGGTGCGACTGGACTACCTACCAATTCTACAAGTTTGACTTGTGTTGTGTTTTTATCTTTGCTCCTATATATTACCACATAACCGCCTATTTTTCCATAAAAATGTGGCAATCCGCTTGATATTGCGAACTGCCACATTACTGCCTTTCCCTTATCTGCATTAACTTACATGGTGCTAGCACCATGTTCAAATCATTACTAAGGAAATATTCTATCTTTTTTTTGCAGACAGAACGTTGTAGGAAAATGTATTTCCACACAAATGTTACCAATTATTCCAAATCCTCAATTCGACCTGATTGAATCGCTGCAATGTTTTTCTTAATCCTGTTTTCAGACCAATTCCACCATTGAACTTTCAATAATTTAGAAATCACATCGTCCGAAAACCGCTTTCGTATCGGTTTTGCAGGAACACCTCCAACAATCGTATAAGGCGGTATATCTTTTGTAACAACTGCTCGTGTCCCAATAATCGCTCCATCACCAATTGTCACACCAGATAGAATAACTGCTTCAAAGCCAATCCAAACATCATTGCCGATTACAATATCCCCTTTGTTGTCCCATGCACTTGTAATCTCTTTTACGTCCAATCCCCATTCCTCAAAAAATATTGGAAACGGATATGTTGAAAGCGAAGACATTGCATGATTTGCACTGGTAAACAAAAACTTTGCTCCACAGGCGATAGAACAGAACTTGCCAATTTGTAGCTGATCTCCATTAATCGGGTAATGATATAATACATTATTCTTTTCAAATTCCCGTGGGTCATGCACAAAATCGTTATACATTGTATAATCGCCAATTTTAATTCTGCCATCATTGGTAACCACATTTTTTAAATAAACCGTTTGGGTATCACCTGTCCGGGGATAAATTTTGTTCTCCGATATAGTCATTTTAAAATCCTCCATGTTCTGATAATTATTATGCGACTATATCGGTTACTACAATGCAGCGTTTCACTTTATTACCTCCATCAACCTAAATTTACAGATTTAATTATACCACTTTCTCTCTCCATTTACCACAAAAATACAAGGCATCGCAACCGCCACGCCTTACATCTTTTATCGTTCTAATGATTTCTCAATCATCTGTTTTTGCCCTTTCAAATCATTCTGTTTCTCATACAGAATATTCCTCTCCTTACAGAGTTCTTTCATACGTGCCAACTGCGCCCACACTCCCTCCCGGCAATCCGGCTCTATCTTCTTATATTCCCCGGTCAGATTGCGGATTGTATTATTGTTTTCTTTTA
>VSNQ01000233.1 GCA_009774395.1 Lachnospiraceae bacterium | reverse complement strand
GTTAGCTTTTTAAGGATTCTTTATATTCTTTGCTTTATAAATGCAGCCTTTTCATAAGGGCAACAGACAGGAAAACTACTGTCCCGGCCAGCATCACCGCTGCCACATATCCCTGAAACAGGAATGACGGCATATTTAACAGCAGGAAGCATATCAGAAGATACACTGTCTCAAACGCCCGCCGTGACCTGGAACATTCCCCTGAAAAACACGCCAGTGCGGGTACAAAAAGCGAG
The DNA here is from genome assembly GCA_009774395.1 of Lachnospiraceae bacterium. Taxonomy (GTDB): domain Bacteria; phylum Bacillota; class Clostridia; order Lachnospirales; family Lachnospiraceae; genus COE1. The sequence continues at coordinate 2,937 of VSNQ01000233.1, read as the reverse complement.
AACACAATATAACAGAACGAACATAAAAACTTCTGTTCCATAAAACACCTTATGGCAGCAGGCGCAGAAAGCATAAATAATATAACCACTCCCCATAAATAAGAATACGCCATCTGCCGGAATAAAGAAAATTTTATGGCCACAAAACATTCTGTCAGGCTGTTCTCATGCTCCCGGCACCCCATCTGTGAAAACAGGGCCACTGAGCAGATCAGCATGATGATCCACAAATAACCCTGCACATATTGTAACGGTGCAAAAATGCTGTATACCCACAACCCTGCATTTACGGCAAGACAGCCTTTCGGCAGGCTTTTTAAGAGCAGCCTGCACTCCATCATGAATTGGTTTGTACAGTAAATGGATTTTCCACCCTTCCGCCCTTTTTCCCGCAGGCTCCGGGAAGATGCCTTTTTCCTTTTCTCTGTCGTTTCCAGTAAAATGACTGCCGACAGGATAAGCGCCATGCTTATGGCGGTCAGGATGATCTTATCCATGAGATACTGCCGGTTCCATAAAAGGCCATGAAAAACCAGCTCCCGCCCGCCTTTACTGTCCGCAAACATCCCTCCGGGTACGAGTATGCCTGTTTCCTGCACCTCCCGCCCGATCATCGGAACCACGGCATCGTTGATGCTGTCCATAACCCATCTGTAATTCCCATAATCAAATGCACCAATCAGCGGATTGTCATACCCGCTGGCTGAATAATTGACCAGGAACATTACAAAAAGGGCTGTAAGCCCGACAGCATTCCCGGCCTTGCTGCTGATAAAGGGTACGCTCTCCAGCAGGACTGCAAAAGCAGATGCGAAAACAATCCCTGGATAAATGCCGATAAAAGGGCTGACAAAATCATAAAAAGACAATGGCTGATCCGGGAACCGGAAAGGGAGCATCAGGGCAGCCCCAAGCATCACAAACAGCCACATAACGGTCAGCATGGATAAATTGGAGAGGAATTTCCCGATGACATAATTCCCCTTTTTCATATTCATGGACTGCAGGCCATACAGCAGGCCGCTGTCCCTGTCCATGCTGATATTGTTTTTTACAAAGGAAAGCCCGATCATGGGAAACAGTATCCCGCCGCATAAAGCTATGGCAATGGGTATCCATGACGCATTGGAACCCTGTCTGAATATGCCCGGTTCCATGCAGATGGATACAAACGGTGCTTCCACATCAGGAACGGAAAAGAATGCAAGGAACATGGCAGATATGCACATGGCCAGAAACGAAGGCCGCCTTGCCCGTTCCAGCAGATCCGCTTTCATCACCTGGTAAATGATGTAAGGTTTCATAGCCACCCCTCCATAACAAACAGGCAGGCATCTTCCAGTGTGCTGTTTACCGGGACTGCCTGCTTTTCAGGCTTTTCCCGGCTGACCTGCCGTATGTGGATGCCCATTTCAGTCTGCACCATGCTGCTGATGCCTTTCATACCTTCCTGCAGGGACGGCAGCATATACTCCCATACACACCCTCTGGCCCTGGCAATCAGTTCTTCCGGGCTGTCATTAAAGATAAGGCTGCCCTGCTGCAATAGCAGTATCCGGGATGCAACCGCCTCAATATCCGATACGATATGTGTTGATAAAATGACAATCCGCCCCCTTGATAAGCGCGACAGAATATTGCGGGCTGCAACCCTTTCTTCCGGGTCTAACCCGGTAGTAGGCTCATCTATAATGATGATCTGCGGGTCACCTAACAGAGCGCAGATAATACCGGCTCTCTGCTTCATGCCGCCGGAGCAGTTCCCCATACGCTTACCCTTCGCATTTTCCAGATGGAAATCCGCCAGCAGACTGTTTATCTGTTTTTCTGCATCTTTCTTTTTTATCCCTTTTACGGACGCAATGTAGGATAGATATTCGAGTACCGTCAGGTTCGGGTAAGCGGAGACCTCCTGCGGCAGATAGCCTACCATACTCCTCATAATATTAGGGCTTTTTACAATATCCTGCCCATCAAGCAGGATGCGCCCGCTTGTGGGCTTCAGGATCGTTGAGAGCAGTTTCAGGAGCGTGGTCTTTCCTGCCCCATTCTTCCCAATCAGCCCTATAAGCTGCCCGCTGTGCAACGTGGCATTGACATTCCGGAGGGCTGTTTTATCTTTATATTTTTTCGTGATGTCCTCTAAAACCAATTCCATAAGGATAGCCGCCTTTCCATGATATTTTTACTGCCCTTCCATTTCCAGCTTTTCCACCTGTGCTGAAATCTCTGCGGGCAGTTTTGCCGTGTGTTCCTGATCTGAAAAATCAAAACAGGCTTTACAGTAAATTTCATCATTGTATTGATACAGTTCCATATGTATGATCCTATTCTCATTTGTTTTCTGCTGTCCTGCTGATGCACCGTCAGTCTGGAATACATCTATCCTTTTATAGCTAAACGCTTCACCCGGTATTTCTTCCGCTTCACCTTCCCCATCTAAAAAATAATCGCAGAGCTGATCGACTAAATCCTCTGCGGTTTTATCCTCAGCCCCATATTCCTTTTCTGTGCTGTCTGAATAGTCATAAACCGCAATGATCTGGTCTTTGCTGCTGTCCCCGCACCCGCCAATAAGCAGACAGACAATCGTGATGAAACAGGCCATAATTTTCTTCCTTACACTCTTTTTCATTTAATCAAAATCCTCCCTTTCCCCGGTTCCAGCTAATCACTGTCTTTAGACGGGGATTCAATGATGATATTCTGAGAAAGCCCACGCAACAGTTCCTTCGTAATCTGCAGCTCAAAATCTTCCAGTGCATAATACTTCATGGCTTTGCCGCTTTCCGATATTTCCATTGCGCTGGTAACAAGCCGGGCAGTTTCCAGCTTCTTTAAGTGCATATAGAGCAGGGGTCTGCTGATATTTACCAGACGGGCCAGCTCACTCACATACTGCCGCCCTTCTGCCAGTATGCCGATGATCTTTATCCG
>VSNQ01000232.1 GCA_009774395.1 Lachnospiraceae bacterium | reverse complement strand
CCTTACCACTATACACATAAAAAGAATAAGTTCATAAGCAATATTTCTTGCTTACAAACTTATTATACGAGGAGGTGCTGATATGAAATTTGAATGGAGAAAGCACGAAAAAGCTCTGTATGGAGCAAAGAGTATACCTGCTTTGGTAGATATACCCACACAAAATTTTATTATGATTAAGGGAAGCGGAAATCCTAATGACACGGATTTTTCAGATAAGGTAGGTGCTCTCTTTTCATTAGCGTATGCGATTAAAATGGGTTATAAATCTACTGCAACTAAAAATATTTTATCAAATGAAATCCACGACTTTACGGTTTATCCTTTAGAGGGTATCTGGAAACAGAAAAACGTTGATACGGAATCTGCTGCGGGTAAACTCAGAAAAGAAAATTTGGAATATACCATTATGATACGTCAGCCGGACTTTATCACAGCGGAAATGGTACGTGCTGCATTGGAAAGGGTGAAAATTAAAAAGCCAAACAGACTGTATGAAGATATTATTTTTGATACGATACATGACGGAAAATGTGTTGAAATTCTGCATATTGGCTCATATGACAATGAACCATTCTCTTTTGAGCAAATGGATAAATTTGCAGAAGAAAATGGTCTGCAACGCATATCAGATTGTCACAGAGAAATCTATTTAACTAATAGAACAAGAGCGGATAAGCTTAAAACAATTTTGAGGTATAAGGTAAATTAGCAAACAGTAAATCTATCGAATCAGCGGCAAGAATATAAAGCTATATTTGAAATTTAGTTTTAGTAATCAAGGGGCAACGACTTAAAATGTTGTTGCCCCTCTGAATTATAAAAATGCAACCATAAACCAAGTACCACCCCATGTGGGAGAAAGGGGGAAATTTCTATGGATTGCACAGAAGCATACAAGGAACACATCACGTATTCTTTCAACGGTTTCTGCAAAGTCGTCATACGCTATGCCGCTATCAACGCATGGCGCGACAGGAACAGGCGGCGGCAAAGAGAAATATCCTTTGAATACCTCACAGAAGAAAAATTCTACCCTCTAAGCACATCAGACGAATTTCTCAAATCACTCTACGAACAATACCCCGTTACAATCTGCGGTCAGACAATCATACTCACCAACGGCGAGCTTGCTGCAGCCCTGTTATCTTTGCCGGAGAAAAAGAGCGAAATCATTTACCTATACTTTTTCGGGAATTATACACAGCAGGAAATCGGGGATTTATACGGGCATTGTAAAAGTACAGCGTGGCATTACATACACAGTGCCTTGCAGATGTTGCAGGAGGAAATGGAGGTGCGTTTACATGGGGAATCCTAAACTCATACCGTATGAAACGATTGTCCGGGCAACCAGCGGCGAGCCGGAAGCCGTGGAGGAATGCTCATGTACGGTAAAGAAGCAAGCAACCGAAAACAAGAGATAGACAGCCGGAACCACACTATTCCGAACCAAAGAAGCCAAAGACCAAAAGACAGCAAGTTATGCACATTACGCACAGTGCCGACTACTACGGAATCCCACACAGCACATATCTTTCTTGATTGATAAATAGTATTTTCAATTTTGTTTGAAGTTGACAGCCACACATAGTATAATATCAAAAAAGCCGAGGTGATATAGCCCATGAAAAATAAAATGCTTTCACAGAGTATCGCAGACACATTATTGTCTATGATAACAATAGAAAAACGCTTTTCAGCCGGGGATAAATTACCCAATGAGAATGAATTGTCAGAAGAATTGAATGTAAGCCGGACAACCCTAAGAGAAGCCATACGGATTTTAGTAGCTTATAATGTGCTTGAAATTCAGAGGGGAAAAGGAACTTTTGTCACCCAAGCAGCATTTGAGCAACAATCCAACTTAGGGCAGCTATCGGATATAAAAGTAAATGCAAAAGACCTTTACGAAATGCGTTTGATTTTTGAGCCGGAAGCCGCCTATTTAGCAGCTATCCGGGGTACAGACGCAGAAATAAAAAGGATTTTGGATTTCGGTGAGAAGATTGAGCAGGAAATTAAATCCGGGCAAGACCGTACAGACAATGAACATTCATTCCACAAGGCGATTGCACAGGCAACGCATAATGAATTTATGAATCAACTTATGCCCATCCTTTATCAAGCGATTGCAAAGGGCGTTACCCTATCGGCTATGAGCCAAAAAGCTGTTATAGATACAGTCAACGACCATCGCATGATTATGGATTTTTTAGAGCAGAGAAATGCGGAGGGAGCAAAAAACGCCATGAAAATTCATATCATGCACGCTATACGGGAATTGGGAATAAAATAGTATTCTACTTAGTAGGGCTTACAAATGTGTAAGCTCTCTTTTTTGCTCATAGACATCATACAACATATTGACATCGTACAACGATAGAGATATAATAACCACAGGGAAAATATGCGAAGATAAAGAACACATATTTACCCATATTACGACAGGAGGAATATTCTATGAGAGAAATTGATTTAGCAACATGGAATCGGGCTATGCACTGTCAGATTTTCAGAAACAGTGTGCAGCCACAGTATTGTGTAACCTTTGAGCTGGATATTACAAATTTTTTGCGGAGAATCAAAGAACGGGGCTATTCCTTTACATTTTCTTTTGTATTCGCCGTGACAAAGTGTGCGAATGAGATTGAGGAATTTCGTTGCCGTTTTTGGGAGGGAAAGCCGGTTATCTATGACAAAATCAACACATCATTTACTTACCTTGATAACGGCAGCGAGCTTTTCAAAGTAGTCAATGTGGAAATGCAGAATACCATAGAGGAATATGTTTCACTTGCTGCCAATACCGTAAGGGAACAAAAAGAATGTTTTACCGTACCTATGGGGAATGACATTTACCAGTTTTCTTCCTTTCCGTGGGTTTCATTTACTCATATTTCGCATACGGAATCCGGGAAAAAGGACAACGCTACCCCAATGATAGATTGGGGAAAATATTTTATCCGTGATGAAAAAGTAATGCTTCCGTTTTCAGTACAAGTACATCATTCTTTTGTTGATGGTGTGCATATCGGGAAGTTGGCAAATTTATTACAGAGCTATCTTAATGAGTTTGAGTGAGTAATGAGCAGTTAAGGGGCAGTATGCTAAATGCTGCTACCCCTTTTCAGCATAGCAACTATAAACCATGCACCGCCCTATGTGGGAGAAAGGGGGAAGCATTTATGCCTTGCACAGAAGCATATAGGGAGCATATCATGTATACGTTCAACGGCTTTTGTAAGACCGTCATACGCTTTGCGGCTATCAACGCATGGCGTGACAGGAGCAGACGGCGGCAAAAAGAAATATCCCTTGAATACCTCACAGAAGAAAAGTTTTA
>VSNQ01000231.1 GCA_009774395.1 Lachnospiraceae bacterium | reverse complement strand
ATGGTTTTATTGACGGCGGACGGCTTGTAAAAGAAATGAGTGCGAAAGAGTTAGAAGCGGCTTGCAGGAAATGTGTCCGTATGGAAGTCAGCGATACAAAGGCTCTTGCCCGTGTACTTGACGGAATGAAGGTTGATTATACAATCATAACAAATCAAACTGCTGATGTGTATGCAAAGCTGAACGTATCGCATTTGACTGTGGCATTAGCAAAAGAAAATTGCGAAGTTATTTTAATGCAAGAGCGTGATGAAAGCCTTGAGAGTTACTATGTCAGCCTTATAGGAGGTGGAAAAAATGCGTAAGTTGTTATCTGCTAACTATTTTCGCCTTTGGAGGGATAAAATCTTTTGGATTTGCATGGGGACAATGTTGGTTTATTCAGTTGCATATATGCTGAACGGCTGCAGGCAGGCAACCGTTGATTTAGCAGAATACAATTACAGTATTGATAAATATTACTTCCATTTTACGATGTCAATTGGAGTTTTTTGCGCAGTATTCAGCAGTATGTTTTTCGGTACGGAATACAGCGATGGAACAATCAGGAATAAGGTCATTGTGGGGCATACAAAAGTAAATATTTATATTGCCAGCCTGATTACCACAATCACGGCTACATTGTTAATGGTGTTCGTGTGGATGATTGGCGCATCCATTGCGATTCCAATACTTGGGATTTGGGAAATGGGTATCCCCAATTTGCTTATATATCTGTTAATTATACTCATGCTTGCCGTTGCTCTTGCCGCAATTTGCACACTTATTAATATGATATCTACAAACAAAGCCTTTACCGTTGTAATTTCTGTTCTGCTGATTATGGGCCTTCTCATCCTTGCGAGTATGTTCTATAACGGTTTTTCCGAGCCAGAGATGACAAGCGGCGTCCAAATTACTGCAAATGGAATGCAGATGTCTGAGCCGATGCCCAATCCGAATTATATTAGTGGCGAAATGAGAAAAATTTATGAATTTATTCTTGATTTTCTGCCTACGGGACAAGGTTTGACGGTGTGGCAAGTAGAGGTGAGGCATCCTATTCGTATGATTCTTTCCTCTGCTGCGATAACAATTTTGACAACATTGAGTGGAATATTTGTTTTCAAGAAAAAGAATTTAAAGTAAGGAGTTCGATATGGAAGGATGGTTGTGGGCTTTGGTCTGCATTATGGCAATGATAACGATTGCCCTGCTTGTGAAAATTTGTATTTTACGGAAAGCTGCAAGAGAAATGGCAAACGCCTTTGCTGACAAGCTCACAACCGACACGAATACGCTTATTGACCTTTCTTGTAACGACAGATATATGCGTAAGTTGGCAAATGCTATAAATAAAGAACTTCGTAAACTCCGTACAGAACGGTGCCGATTTCAGCAAGGCGATTTTGAGTTAAAAAATGCAGTTACTAATGTTTCACATGATTTACGTACGCCGCTTACGGCTATCTGCGGTTACTTGGAATTGTTAGAGCAGGAAGAAAAATCTGAATCTGTAAATCGGTATATCGAAATTATAAAAGAACGTGCGGATATCTTGAAACAGCTTTCAGAGGAACTTTTTAGGTACTCTGTTATCATTTCAACAAAAGACAATATAACTATGGAACAGGTAATTATCAATACGGTATTGGAAGAAAGTATTGCAGCATTTTATACGGTTTTAACCGAACGAAATATCGTGCCAGAGATACAAATATCTGAAACAAAAGTAGTGCGAATGCTTGACCGTTCTGCATTATCCCGTGTATTTTCCAATCTGATAAGCAATGTTATAAAATACAGTGATGGAGATTTGAAGATTGTTCTGTCAGAGAATGGGGAGATTGCCTTTTCTAATATGGCTTCTGGATTAGACGAGATACAAGTGGGAAGATTGTTTGACCGTTTTTATACTGTAGAAGCTGCCAGAAAATCAACAGGTTTAGGATTGACAATTTCTAAAACACTTGTTGAACAAATGAAAGGAACTATATCCGCAACATACGAAAACAACAGATTAAGCATTCATATCTTTTTCCCAGATATTAAAAAATGAAAGGATTGACCTATGCAAGATGCAGAATGGATACGCCGTCCTGTTTGTGGTAACAAAACTCGTGACAGAATTAGAGAAGATACCGTTTTGAAAAACTATCCTCTCTACTGTCCGAAATGCAAGCGGGAAACTTCCTTACGGAACACCATCCAAAACACCGTTTTTTTATACGGTGGGCGTTTGCCTTAAAACCTTATGAAATAAAATAGAGCCAACGAACTGTGATTTTATATATCACATGTTCATCGACTTTATATTTTCTCCTTTGTAATAATACTGATTTTGATTTAGAACAAAATGCTTTATTTATAAAAAATCAACGCTTATCTATAATTTTATCAATCAAGCCGAAATCCATTGCTTCTATTGCCGTCATATAATTATCACGTTCCGTTGCAATAGCAACCTCATCAATACTTTTACCTGTATTTTCTGATAAAATGGTGTTTAATCGCTTTTTGCTTTTTTGTATGTGGTCAGATGTAATTTTTATATCGGTTGCCTGCCCTTGAATTCCATTTCCATGAATAGCAGGCTGATGTATCATAATTTCTGCATTAGGCAAAGCAAGACGTTTTCCTTTGGTACCTCCTGCCAATAAAAAGGCTCCAAAACTTGCAGCAAGGCCTATACATATTGTCGAAACATCGCATTTGACATATTGCATTGTGTCATAAATTGCAAACCCCGCCGAAACAGAACCGCCTGGACTATTTATATATAACTGAATGTCTTTTCCTGGGTCTTGTGATTCTAAAAATAGCATTTGTGCAATAATCAAACTTGCTGAAACATCACTTACTTCTTCTCCTAAAAAAACAATTCTGTCAGACAATAGTCTTGAAAAAATATCATAACTTCGTTCTCCTCGACTTGTCTGTTCAATAACATACGGAATTGTACTCATGCTGCCAATTTACCCCCCGCTAAATAATATATAAATGAGCATCCATCAAACGAACCCATCATGCATATCCTCGATTGTTTAGGATAGAACATACCGTTTTTTCGATAAATATTAGGCGTACATTCATATAACTGTTTAAAAGCTAATGTGAAAGCTTGCTGTGAATCATAATGTGCTTCATAAGCAATTTCAACAATGGGCTGCTCTGTTTCTACAAGTTTTTGAGCAGCCAAAGTCAGCCTACGCCCCTGTATGTATTTATAAACCGTACATTTTGTTTCTTCAGTAAAAATTCTGGCTATATAGAATTTTGAATAATTTAATGCATTTGCTATTTTATCAAGCGACAAATCCTCGTTAATGTGCGTTTCTATATAGTCTACTATTTTTTCTACAACTGTATTATTATTGTTCATATATGACACTCCTTTCCCTATTTAATAT
>VSNQ01000230.1 GCA_009774395.1 Lachnospiraceae bacterium | reverse complement strand
TCTATGCGAAAAGAAATCAGAGAGTACGTTTGAGAAGGAAGGATAGCCATGTTTTCAAAAAATAATAAAATATCAATAAATTAATAATAAAAATTTAACTTGTCGCTCGTATTTTGGGATATTATAATAAAAAATATATTTTCAAAAAGATTAAAAAATATTCCAAGGGAGATAAATTTTATGCGCTTTATACTAAAACCGCTTTCTTTTATACCAGCACTAATTATGATGTATATAATCTTTTCGTTTTCTGCCCAGAATGGTACTGCCAGTTCAAAGCTTAGCTATAAGGTATCCCATAAAATAATTGCTTCGGCGGATCATGTTCTTGACTTACAGCTATCTGACCAGCAAATCAGCCGCTGTATTCGCAAAATTCATTACTATATCCGCAAATGTGCACATTTTACCGAGTATTTTCTGCTTGCCATCTCTATTTCCATACCACTGTATGTCTATGGCATCCGCGGCATTTGGCTTGTTATAACTGCCAGCATTCTATGCACGGGATTTGCAGCTCTTGATGAATTTCACCAGCTTTTTGTGGAGGGGCGCGCTGGTTCCCTAAAAGATGTATTAATTGATAGCTGCGGCTCTTTAACCGGAATTATTTTTGTTCGGATTTTCGGATATATCGGACGCAAAACCATTATAGAACCTCTATACCAACGTTTAGGCGCTGAGCAAAATAACTTATAAATAACATAGAATAAAAAAATATTTCTTCACAGTTTCCTTAAAACTTAATTTTTAAGCAATATTGTTTTATTATTTTGCAATATAGTTATAGACGAATACTTTTTTTCCATGTAGTATAAAAATAGGTTTAGCACTGAAGCTAAACTTGCTAATTAGCAATTCCGGAAGAATTCCCCTTTTACACAAACAGGAAGCCTGAGTTATTTTTCAGGCTTCTTTGTTTTATGCGCAGCTCCATACAGAGGAAATATGACTCTTCCCTACTTGATTTCACATGGGCATGCAAAGGAAGATTGTCAGCAACAAAAATAATTATACATTGTAATTATATTTTAGCCAATTTTTGCAAAGCGGCATCCATTGTTCGCACTGTGGCTCAATTTCTATCATATCTTTTCCGGCAGTTTCTTTTGTTGCAAGTGCGTAACCGTGTCCGCCATGCGGAAATACATGATATTCAAAATTTACACCTGCTTTCCGCAGTGCAACCGCAAACATCAGAGAATTTTCCAACGGCACTGCATCATCCTCAAAAGTATGCCACATAAACACCGGCGGCATATTTTCCGTAACTTGCTTTTCAAGACTAAGCTGTTCTTCTAGTTCTTGCGAGGCGTTCGCGCCCATTAAGTTAACAAAAGAGCCTCTATGCGCAAATTCTCCAGATGTAATCACTGGATACGCAAGTACTAGACCATTTGGCTGGTATGCCTCCTTTTTCATACCCGTTGCCTGCGCAAGCCAGTCCGTATGCCAGAAACAGCCAAGACTTGCCGCCAAATGACCACCTGCGGAAAATCCAGCTACAATAATTTTATCTTTATCAATCATATATTCTTCTGCGTGTTCCCGAATATATGCTGTTGCCTGTGCAAGTTCCAATAATTCCTGTGGATGTGCTACACCTTGTACAGAAATATCATACCAAAGTACTGCTGCATGGCATCCTGCTGTTAGAAACTGTAACGCAATTGGTTCCCCTTCGCGGCAGCAAACAAATTCATATGCACCGCCTGGACATACCAAAACAAGCGGCCGTTTACGCTCGCCATACATTTCAAGATCGTTGTCCTGTATATACAGCGATAACCTCGCCTGTACAGCATTTCCAATATCAATTTTTACATCTTTACACGTCATCTTTCAAATCCTCTCCCATCTTGTTTTACAGTTTAGCCTTGTAAACGGCAACTATTTTGCACTAAGGAACTGTAGAAAAAATAAGTGACACATCTTGCTTGTCTATTTCTCCAATCTTGCAGGAGAATAACGCCAAGATTTATCGTACTGCATTGGTTAAACGTATATGGTTGGCGTTATGTAGTCAGGTTAATCAGAAAATTTAACGGTTTAGCAGTATATATTATAAAAACATATATCAAGTTCTTTAATTAAACGCAACCGCTCTTCCCTTTTGTGCAATTGCAATATATGTTTTACCCTCATTTAGCTGAATTTCATTTCCTAAGTCATCATAATATACAGTCGGCGTATAATCCCCTATTTTCTGCCATGTCACATGGATGCATTTACCTTTTGTAAAGAAATATCCATCCTCTGTTGTATCATAATTCTGAAATGCCAGATATCCCTTGGCATCAACTTTTGCCCACTTTGTATTTTGTACAATTACATTGGCAAATTTTAATTGTTCTCCATTTGTACCGTCTTTCTGGGCTTTTCCGTGAATGGACTTATAATACATTCCATCTGTCGGATTATATGTAAATGCACTTTTTGTATAGGGAAATACATTTGATAAATTAATATTATTGGCTGTAGCTGCCGCTGCACCATACTGATCTAATGTATTTACGCCTACTGCAAATGTAAAATGTTTCGGATTATAAAATCCCTCTCTAAGATTTACCGGATAACCAAGTTGTGTACACGCGGTCATAATACCTGCTGCGCTTGCATAGGCATTATGCGGTGCTTTGCGGTCTGAGGTACGGAAAAATGCATTGGAGCCTGGTGCACCGCCGCCTGTGCCATACTGTGAAGTTCCAGAGATATTTGTAATATCCGCCGCTGTAATCCTATCTTTCATATAGAATACACCACCGAAATGCACTAAAATAGAATCCCATTCTGTTGCCTCCGGTATATAATAAGCCCTGCAGCTCCGAACATTACCGATTTTTGATAAACCTGTCCAATTGTCGATAATTGCCATTTGACGTGAAATATCGCCTTCCTCCATAATTTCATATAGCACTTTCGCGTTGCTGATACCATAAGAAGGCTGTGCCACCTTATCCGTCGGCATCATAATTGCAATCGGACGCACCGCTGCCTGTTCTGCCGGAATCCATTCATTTGTATAAACGCTGCGCACATACCCCGGAAGCGGCTCCACTGTTGGCAGTCCTGCTACTGGCGTTTCTGCCGTCGGTGTTCCAACTGCTGGTACGCCTGCTATGGGTGTTTCTGCTGTCGGTACGCCGACCGATGCTGGTATATCGGCTGCTGCCTCCCCTGCCGCTGGGGTTCCTGCCGCTGGTATTTCCGCCACTGGCTGCTGGGGAAGCGCTGCCGGAAGTTCTGCTGCCTGTGTTAAAACTGGAGAACTTCCCCATGCCATTGTTACTGCCGCAACCGCTGCAAGCCCTGTATGTGAAATTTGTTTTAATGTCTTTTGAAATAAATTCCTTTGAAATAAATCCTTTCTTCTCATTATAAAATATTACTCCTTCCTTATTTTGCTATTAAATTATTCCTTAT